>MUGE01000185.1:0-3617 GCA_002900545.1 Thermoplasmata archaeon M11B2D
AAATTGGAATGGAAGTAAAAAGTAATGTCGTTGTACTTGGTGACAAAGTGATTTGCGAAAATACAGAAATTTTTCCCGATAACACAAGGGTCGAACCTTTTCTTGTTATCGACGGAGAGGACGACATGGTAAAAATTTCAGACATCGTTTTTGTTAACCGTCTTCAGTTTTGGAAACACTATCGACTCTATGTGCTCGAGTCGGTTTTATTATTGTCGATAGCAATTTACTTACTTGTCGTTTGAAGGGAGGTTTTGGAGATGGGAAAATATTTTAACCCGCCGACGGACACCGAGTTGCTCGAGGCTGGAGGTCGACAGATTGAGGCCAGTTCCTATGCTGAGTCTCAAAACAAATTACAGACCAGAGAGTTGTTGATTGGACTCTTCGATTGTGGAATGTATTGTTGTGCTCCTTTAATAGACTCTCAGGAGGAATGGGATTGGCAGATGACTCAGGAGCAAACTTTTTTAGGACTCTTTGCGGTACCTGCCGACGAGGCTGCGAAGAGAATTTCGAGGTAGTAATGGTCATTCCAAATAACAAGCTACTTAAAGGTTCCGTTATAACCTGTTATGCCTGCGGTGGACCTGTATATGAGACTAAAAAGGATCTCAAGTCATTGGATCCGATTACTGCCGATACTATTTGTCGCTTTGATGGAACTCCGGTACAAAAAGGAGAGAAAATGGTTTGTCCTCATTGTGGGGAGCCGTTTTTTACAATAGCAATTGGAACTGCTCAAGCGGTTCCTAGAGATTGGCCACAGGATGAATTATAAATGGAACGAATTGAGAATAGAGGCGAAGTAGTGTTGGCGGACTGCGAGTTCGATAAACAAAATCGAATTATTGACACCATGGTAACTCAAGGCTACAAATTTGATCCGAGCCAAAGTAGAGTGAAGCTAGTTTTTAAAAAGGAGGAGGGAGACAATGGAACGAGTTAACACTACCATGGTTTGTAGTGAGTGCGGCATCGAGACTACAAAGCGGATATCTTTATTCGAGGCGGCAGCCATACCCATGAATTTTACTGGAACGATTGATGTTAAGAAGGTAGAGGGTGGTTATGTCTATACGATCGACCGATGTATCGAGTGTCGCAAGTTGTGGACTCGAATTAAAAAGTTTTTAAGGAGATTGAAGGATGGCGCGAAAAAGAAGAGTTCAAAACGGGAAATGTAGAAAGTGTAAAATCATTTATAGTTGGAGAGTTCGAGTTGAAGGGTTCAGCAGGAAGGCTCTGTTGTTGAGAGACGCGCATTGTCCTGAATGTTCCGAGAAACTCGTTCGCTGCTCTAAGTCCGACTATGACGAACTCAAGTTCGTTGTTATGAAACCACTTCACCACGACTTTGTTGTGGAGAGAATTGGAATTTGAAAGGAGGACTAAACAATGGATGCTTATGCCGAGGCGGAAAAGGTAGACAAGATTCTTCGTCGTATCGTTGAGAAGAACGACATTAAGGCGAACAAGAGAGAGTTCAAACTCTTTTGTCGTACAGTTCGTTCGACAATCGACATCATTGATGCCGCGACCGAAGACGAAAAGTTTTTGGATCGTTGGTTGAAGAAGGAGAACGATGACGATGGCAACTAAAACAATTCGCGTGGTCGCGATGTCAGACAATGGAAAGACATTCGAGATGACTATGACTGATGTAGAGGTCGCGAACGGAGAGGAGTTTAAAATTTTTGTAGACGACAAACTAATCTTCGAGAGTGCTCGTGTATTCGACCTCACTCGTATGGCTAAACAAATTGGTGAAGCCATTTCGAATTTCAAAATTGTTGTAAGGAGGGAATGAATAATGGAATCGATATGGGAACAGATTGTAAACAAAAAGGATGAGTGGATTGGCGGACTCCTCGAAACCATCAACATGCCGAAAGGTTCCGAGACGCCAGCTAATACCGTCACTGTTATTCGAGACATAGAACTCAAGGAGTTTGGCGATCAACTCTTCTTTAAAGTTCTCGGAGAGCAGTTCGCTTGCGGTCTTCAACCCGGTCGTGGAGGCGGTGTCATTGCTGGAGAGGACGGGTGGTTGACTTTTTGTGGTGTTCGAGGACATCGTTGGCGGATTAAAAAGAAATTGGAGATTCCATCTGGGGAGTCGATGGAAGAGATGAGAGACAAAGCTGTTCAGGAGGCTGGGTTCAAGGACTTCACAGAATTTATGAAAATGGTTTCGGGAGTCGATCTGACGGATCCACAAAGACTCGCCGCCTTTGAAAATTGGAAGAAGGGCGATATGAAGAAATCCGATCTCGAGGCCATCTCTAAAATTGGTAAACAACATAGGAGGACAAAATGATAAAGACTAAACGCCATAACCTCGGTCAAGTTTCCCTTGAGACCTCAGGAGACGGTCAGAGACCGTCGGGCGATGACCTAGACGGGACCATGGTCCCCTTGAGGTCTGCCCGACGACTCGCGTTGCAATGTCTTTTCTTTGGTGTGGTCGCTGGTGGTAGTCTAGGGTTTGCGATCGCTGCTCTACTTTTAAGAAATTGGGGAGTTTAAAAATGCGAGTCTGGGACATCCACCCGTCACTTCTTTGTGACAAACACTTACTCGGTCTCCACCGAGAGATCCATTCCATTTTTACTGTTGTCGCTGAACAGAGAGATGGTTATTCGAGACATCCAGAAGTGAAGCGTTGGTTTGGTAAATTAGCTTCTTTATACGATCGTCACTCTTCGGTTGTCGAAGAGATGGAGAGGCGAGTTTTTAATCATCGCTCTCCCATAGACAAAACAAAGGCTATTGGACATATTGTTCAGTCTGACTTTGTTACATATGAGAAGTTTCATATATCGAAGTTCGATGGCGTCGAGCAGACTCCATCGGTTCAAAAACAGATACTTACTTTGAAAAATTGCGAGTGTAGAGTTTAGGAGGAGGAAAAAATGAGTGAACCAGTATTCGCGGATAACAGATTGTCGATGCTCGAGGACATCGTCAACAATGGTGGTGTTTGTCACTTCCTTCAACTTCGAGTTGAAGTCGATAAAGACAACCACAAGATTCTCGAGCATAGGTGTTGGTTTTATGGTCAAGAAGACAGAAGGTGCGAGTCTGACAACTGTCCTCGGCTTATGGAGGCAGAGAAGGCAGACGACAACAATGCCGAGAGTTATAACGGAGCACAGGTCATCAAACTCGAGTTTGGAGATAGATAAGATGAAAAAACAATTTACGAAGTAGGAGAGCGAACCGGTAGTTGGAAAGGTGGCTGTATCGGTTATGGTTATGAGATGAACTCTGGAGAACATATGGGCGACACTCTTCGGCGAATGGAACGCGAAAGAAAATTTTAAGGAGGAACTTCGAATGGAGACGACGACACTATTAGGAGCAGGAGTGTTTGCGGGAGTCGTAGGAACGTTTTGGCAGCGATCGAAACAACTCTTGAATCAAATAACGAGTCTCGTATTCGTGACTTTCGGAGTCCGATATGATGCAGCGAAAGCTGTATCGTCTTATTGTTGGAATAATTATTGGAGACTTCCGATCGGCGATCGATCGTACCAATGCGACGACCGATATGTTCGTCCTCTTAAAACGAGACGATTAGTCGGATTTGAATTGATTGGAAATAATCTTTTAAT
>MUGE01000186.1:0-3616 GCA_002900545.1 Thermoplasmata archaeon M11B2D
AACTGGTGGACGATTTCTGCGGAGGGACGATTTGACCTTGCTTTGATCATGTGGGTAAAAAACATCAACGATTTTTACTCGTTTTGGGATGAGGCACTGAAACGGTTCAGAGATTATTTCATGGAACAACAATTCTCAGTCTACATTCAGCAGTACTCGTATCGTTATTCGTACCTCCTCAATGATATGAAAAAATCAGATCGAACGAAATTTGAAATCACCGGGGGAGGAGCGCAAGTGAAAATCGACGACCTTGACTTCCGACTGCTGCGGTTAATCGCCCCTTCGGCACGCATATCTGCCAAGGAGCTCGCCAAGCGACTTAATACCACTGTTGCTGTCGTGAACTATCGGATTAAAAAACTAATGAAAGAAGGCGTCATACAGGGTTTTCGCACTGATATCGACCTTACGAAACTTGGATATCAATTCTTCAAAGCGGATATCGACCTACGCGATTTTAAACAACGGGGGAAAATCGTGAACTATGCAAAAACAAACCCACATCTCGTACGCATCGATAAATCCGTTGGAATCTCCGACCTGGAATTAGAGTACCATGTGTTAAGCTTGGAACAATTCCATGATATCATGAAAGACTTGGTAAATAAATTCCCTGACATAATAAAGAAATATAAATACGTGTACGCATCAAAGTTACATAAAATGAATTATATGCCGGAAGCGTATATCTTACAGGTCATACCCACCGATTTTCAGGCTCGGGTCACCAAACAATACCCACTGTTCAAGGGTTTTTGCGTCCATCCATTGTTCCATGCCCGGATAGATACGCAGATACTCCACGATAGAATGACACCAGTTCTTGCCAAGGATATCAACATGATTCATTTGGTATCCCTTGAAGAACTGTGTTTCCAAATAACCACACAGCGCTTCGACGCAATCAGGTTCATTTGCACCATCTCCATCCAAATCCCCGACCTCGCCACCGGCCTCATATCCAAGCCCTGTATTTCCGATCACGGCAATCGCTCCCCCTCTTCGATGTACGACAAGGCTCCCACCCAAACATTCTGGAGTCGGAATCCCATAGGACCACATGGAACGCTTATTTCGTAGGTCGGTTATTGTTGATACAAAGGACACATTGAACAGGTTGATATGACACCCCCCGATGATACAGATAGGAAGTTTTTCCTTGTTTCTCAACTGAGAGAAATGAAAGATCGAAATTCCCCCCTTTTGAATCAACGCATCGAAATCGCCAGGCCAGAAGGTGTTCCACCACGACGGCCCTCCATGGCCATCAAGAAATAAAAAACCGCATCCTTCGTTTATCTCCCTTATAATGTTTTGTGTTGTCGGGGTGAATTCAGGGTTCGTATACCGATTTGATGCAAATAACCTCCGTGGTTCAAACTCAGACATATATGATAACGCCTTTTCGCAAATAAGCTCCCCTTCCAGGTAATCGGTTCCTACGTCATCGTATGGGTCTCCTCCAACGACCGCCATCCGTGTAAACCAGGATGGATCAGTGTTTTTCGTTTCATAGGTAATAATCTTTTTTACGATTGTCTGCACCTCAAGGACGTTCCTACAGGGAAGCCTTCCGACATAGACATCTGGATAAAAATCAATCTCATCAATCGGATTGTTAGGAAAACCAAAGGAGGTTGAATGGGACCATCCACCGTATACACCATCGTCAAAGGAATTCCAAGTGCAAAACATGCCTTGGCTATCGTAAATATCTGCATAGTAGAGGTCACTTATGAATCCAGGGTCATAGAGGACATCGTCATCCCAAAGGTTTGTATATCGTACAGGCAGATGCCAATCACGTGTTCCTGTGTTTGTGTTATCCCGCGGTTTTCCGATGAGATGCGATCTCAAACCACCCACAAGCAACACATAGGTCGTCCCCCATCGTTCAACAGCATCTTTGATAAAATATTTGATTTGCTCAGGCCGGTCATACCCTGGATAGTCATAGTAAATCTCTGGTAATGGTACAATTTTTGTGCGCACGCCAATCATATTTTTATGCTCAGCTAAATGTTGCAACGGAGGGACAAACCGGATAGGACAGATAATAACAAGGTCGTTGGTCACCTCGCTTGGGAAGGGTGTTGATTTTGGCGTCTCGTAAGTAATCGTGATGTCACAAGAATCAAGATATAGGATTGTATCGGTTGCTTTGTTATACCGCACCGGGAATACTCGTAATGTGAAAAACGTTACATGTACGCTCTCCTGGTTTAACCCGCCCCCGGTAGAATAGGAAAACCAATGGAGTGGTTGGGTTTGTTGTTTATTAGAATCTTGTGTATTATATGATACTATTGATGGTGCGTTAGCTGCCTCTTGGTTGAGGGGAAAGGGAGCAGGAGTAATTTTTTTCTGCAGTGCTTGTGTTGTTACATGATCAAAATAAATGGTCACGTCTCTGATAATAGATCCGAAGGGTAACTGCAGGGTTCTAGTCACCATGGGAAGAACAGGTTGTCCTGATTGGTATAAACAAGCAGGTGCCCCCTGCATCAGCACTTGAAGAGTTGCTCCATCATCAACAACGGCAGGAACATCAAATGAAAAAGACAAGGATTGCACCTGTATGGATTGCTCAGTAGTAACACCCGTCGCAGTCATGCTTACTGAGAACAAAAGCCCTAAGATGAAGAACACCATAATTCTCATAACATCTTTTCCTCGGTAAAAATGTAGTACGATGCCTCCATATATAATTTCCTATCACAGATTATGGCATCAGGGGGCATACGATTTGTTAAGGAAGCGAATGCGACCTGGACAAATAGAAATTCAGCGTTGGGTATCTAAGGCTAATATCCAATCTGATAAGGAGAAGGAGGAGAAATGGGAAATTAAATATAAAATACTTCAGAATTGTCCTTGATAAGACAAACATTTTCCCATAGTCCAATCCAGAGCCGCTTAAAATTTTTATCGTTTTACCCCCGTTGATGCCATATCTTCATAGTTTCCCCGGATACCTTCAACGAGAACAACAATAATAAATGCTACGTACAGGATTTTGGTCAAATGACTAAAATAAAGGCATAAAAAACCATTTCGTTCAAATTTTCATAAAAAAACTAAAAAAAATCAGTGTCTTTCATACTGGGCAATAATGAATCAATACTCCTGAACCCAACCGTTTTACCTTTTTTATTTTCAGAGCGATTTCCTCTCCGTCGGTTATCCCTTCACCATCAGCGACAGTGGGAGTATCTTTTCCCCCGATAATGCAAGGCCCGATAAAGATGAACAGATCATCGACGACTCTGTTTTTTAGGAAATTCCAAATAACAGTTCCACCGCCTTCTACAAGAAGTTTCCGGATGCCCTTTTGGTAAAGAAGGCTCAATGCATTCATTACATCGATAAGTCCCCTGCTGTCCGTGTCGCATTCGACAACCTCGACGTGGGACTGAGGATATGGTTTCTTTTTTCCTTTCGCTGTGATAATCAGGGTTTTTGCTGCATCATTTAATGCCGAAGCATGAGACGGTGTTCTTGCGTTGCTATCAAGGATAACCCGTAATGGTTGGTTTGCATGTCGTACATATGGTTCTTTGACAGTGAGTTTCGGATCATCGATAAGAATTGTTCCAATCCCAACCAGCACGGC
>MUGE01000187.1:0-3613 GCA_002900545.1 Thermoplasmata archaeon M11B2D
TAATCAAGAAAACACACAACCACGTCAGCCATGATCACAGAAAAATGACGTAATATGCAGAATCTTTGTGCTCATAACAATGATTACTTATATTGTTGCATTGCGAAGGCTTTCTTCTGTGACATAATACACTTCGATAAAATGAGTAGGATGGTAGGAGAGCTTTGCTTGTCGTAATCCAGGGATGCCAAGGTCTTCCTCACGGTTAATGTATGGAACAAGATGCTGGACCCGTTGCGCGGTTTCCTTGTTTATCGCTTTATAGATACCGTCAAAATCGGGAGCCCCCTTCTCAAAATGTACTACAACCATATCCCTATTCATTTGTTCATAAATTGCGATGGATTGTATCGTCCCGTTTATCCGTAAGGCAAGTCCCTGCAAGCCAAGATCAGAAAAATGTGCCATAGAATACAGGATTGCGGAACGTTCGTTCTCAAGCAACTCGTCTGATTCGCAATCCCTCCAAAGACACCAACGCTTCAGGAATTCATTTACTTCATCCATGTTTTTCTCAGAGATATCCTCTGTCGTATACGAGAAATTTTTTGTAAACTTGTTTAATCGGTTCCTTATTTTCCCATACTTTGTACCTGGAAGTTCCGCTAGGTCTGTCGATCGATACACATAATCAAAAAAATCTCTGTCTTCGACAACCATCAACGAAGGAAAGTTTTTGGAAAGGATTTCTTTTTCTGTTTTTTTTATAAATCCTAAGAGTATATTTTCCTCTTTAGCGAGGGTTAAGACGTCTTGAAGCAGGGTGCTGTTTGGTTTTCCCGATGGTGGATGGAGCACCGCCCATTTTTTGCCTTTACTAAGAAGAATGATGCTTTTTTCGACGAAAGCATATCGATATTCAACATAATGACTCCAGCTTACCATGGTGCTAAATAATTCGCCGCTATGAACTGCAGGGAATTGTTTGTAATGGGCATCAAAAACGGGTTTGTCTTCAAGTTCGATTTTTTTAAAGTCATGTAACGACAGCATTTCTTATTCCTCTAGTGTATAGAGCATCGGGCAATAGTGGTGCATGGGTGAGAAACCAAGGGTTGTATAGAACTGGCTGCTCCCTGGTTCTGCAATCAAACCTATCCAGTGAATCCCCTTTGAAAGACAGTAGTCAAGTAGTTTTTGGACAATTTTTTTTCCCACGTGTTTTCCTCGATAATCAGGGAGGACAACAAGGTCTTGGATGTATGCGTCTGAAATACCATCTGAGAGAACACGGCCCATTCCTATTGTTTTTGAGTGTTTTGTGTCAACAGCTACCGCAAAAGCAAACCTCCCTGCGATTAATAACGGAATCCCTTCTTTATGGTACGAATCTTTCCACCATCCTCCTGCTTTGTATAATTGGATGATTTCGTCTTGGGACCATGAGGTGACAATCCGTATCTCTATCTGGTTTTTTTCCATAGAAAATTCCAATGCAACATTCTGTTTTAACAGGAACTATGTTCAATAGCTATATAAGGGCATGCGTTGACGCAAGCGCAGCATTCAATACATTCTTTTATGTTTTTTGCGACTGCTTTGCCGTCGACTAGCTCGAAAATCTCGACTGGGCATGCAGTGACACATTCCCCTGATCCTTTGCATTTCTCATGGTCAACGGTGATGGTGATAGTGCCTTCTTTAAATTCTTTTTTCATGGTTAGAAACCTCCGTTATATTCCTTCCTATAACGACTGCCATTATTTTAGAGTTCTTGTTTTCTTGTATCACGTGCAAACAACTATCCTAGTGCTTTTATAAAAAACGATGTTTGTAAAAACCAAAAGACTAATCATCCACTAATCGTATTCCTCAAACGTGAGGGATGATCTATTGATACAGCGAGCAAATGAATTAGCCACGATGATACGAAACTCTCGAGAGGTTCATATCGTCACCCATATCGATGCTGATGGTATTACAGCAGGTGCCATTGCTTCTGAGACACTTCGAAGACTTGGGAAGGACTACTCCATTGAATGCGTCAAGCAACTTGATGAAATATGTATGAAGAAATTGCTCTCCGATAGTCATGAACTTGTCTGGTTTACCGATCTTGGGAGTGGTATTAGTACCCAGTATCCAGAGTTAAAAAAAATCATCACAGATCACCATGAGTGTCCCCCTGAGTCTGATTTCCCATTTCATTTCAACCCCCATCTTTTTGGGAGAGATGGGTCGTATGAATTAAGTGGTGCGGGGGCGACGTATCTGGTTTCAAAGGCGGTAAGCAAGAAAAATAAGGATTTAGCTGCTCTTGCGATTGTTGGTGCGATTGGGGATCTGCAGGATCGGCGGTTCTGCGAGCTGCGTGGGATGAATACGCAGGTTGTTGATGATGGCAAAGAGAATGGTGTGCTTCAGACGATGAAAGACATCCGTTATTTCGGTAAAGAAACAAGACCGCTGGCAAAGCTTCTTCAGTATGCTAGTGACCCTTTCATCCCTGGGGTGAGTGGACGTGAGGATGCCTGTGTCTCGTTTCTTCAGGAGCTGCAGATCGAATTGAAATCCGGAGATACCTGGAGAACATGGGTTGATCTGGAGAGAGAGGAGAAACGCAGAATCGTCTCTGCGATTATTCAGATGTTGCTTTCCAAGGGATTTGGGTATAAAACCGCAACGCGGATATTAGGGGAGACTTATATTCTTCGCAAGGAAAAAGAAGGAACTGAGCTTCATGAGGCAAAGGAGTTTGCTACCCTTCTGAACTCGACAGCACGCTATGGTCAATACGAGGTAGGACTTCAGGTCTGCCTTGGGGACCGTGGGAAGTGGCTTAAAGAGGCCTTAAATCTCTTAAGTGGTCATCGTCAGAACCTTGTGGAGGGGCTTCAGTACGCCCGGGATGAACAAATCCAGAAACGTACCTATCTACAGTATTTTCATGCGGGGAATGGGATTCGTGATACGATCATCGGGATTGTCACAAATATGATGTTAAACATGGAAGACGTTGATAAAGAATTGCCGCTTATTGGATTTGCTCTGACGGAGAATGGAGAGGTGAAGGTCTCTGCACGAGCTGCACAAAGCCTTGTCGATAGGGGGTTGGACCTTGCAGCAGCACTCACCCGTGCCGCAAAGGAGATTAACGGTATTGGTGGAGGGCATAATATTGCAGCTGGTGCCACGATTCCGAAAGGAAAAGAAGAGGAATTTTTACAACTGCTGGAACGTGAGATTCAACGTCAGTTTGTTTCTTGAGAGGTTTTATAAACCTTTTCTACAGTGACCTCAAAGGTTAACGTTTCTCCAGCAAGTGGACTTAAACTGTATCCTGCTTTTTCAATATCTTCTCCATAGAAATATGAGATATACATTGAGGGGATATTGTAGTAATAGCGTGGGAGTGTAAAAGTTCTGTTAAATGTAAGAATCTTATAGACATCCAGGTAGGTTGGTTCTGGGCTAAGATCGTTTGTAATTGTGACATTGATTATATCACCCGTGATATTATTTATATGGACGGTGATATTGATCATCCCGGTGTAGCCTTCCATTTGAAATGTGTAGTTCTCCCCAACGGATGGTGCGCATTCCACAGTTATCATGGTTTCATTCCATGTTGCGGTGGATACCCCCGGGAAAAGTAGCATTTGTTTTTCCCCAT
>MUGE01000188.1:0-3605 GCA_002900545.1 Thermoplasmata archaeon M11B2D
TGTCTTCTTCCACCGGCGTGTTAAAATAAAGTACCGACCTAAAAGTAAGTACATCAAACGCGTCTTATACGCTCACTCTGTCCATCATCAAAAGAGCAAGGGTCGTGAAGGAATCTGCTTTGGGTTTCTCTATGCAAGCAAAAAGTACGCCCTGTCTGAAGAGAATCCTGTGCCAACCTGACTTTTTTTTGTTGTGTATTCATTAAATAGTTATCGATTTGGTGTTTTTTCCAAACAAACTACAATAGGCATTCACGGTCAACTCATCACCACTAGATGCAGTTACATTGTAGCTGTATCGGAAAAAGATAAATTTCTGTTGATCAGGATATAGTTCAGATGAATACAACATTCCATTTTTTTCAATGTCGACTTTATAGACATAATGGCTTTTTGGTGCTATGGAGAAATGTACAATCAATACCTGCAAGGTCTCTGACGTATAGTCAAGTTTCATATATCCTGGTCGATGGGCTGCTGCCTGCATGCTTACCATCAAAATACCGATGAGAAGCATGATTATAAATAACACATATCTTCTTGATTTCATAGTCTCACAATCCTATTCAACAACTGTCAGATGCCATATCTCACCGGATCGAATGATTGACCCGATGAAACGGGTCGTTACCACGTAGATTTCCCCGGTTTCGTCTTCACCAAATCCAAAGATAAAGCGTTTTAATGGTTTCTCAGTGTGTAACAAAAACTCAAATCGTTCCCATACACCAGGTTCTATCTCCGAAAGGTAGTATAGTTTCCCGTCAGGTTTAACAAACCCTGTGCTCCAATCACCGAACACGTACATACCGAGAAGAGATGACGACTGGTTTCCACGATACACGTACCCCCCGATGATTGATCTGCCTACGTTATGGCTGTATTCGTGGATTGGTGGTTTCAACGATTCAACGCTGATGTTCAGATACTCGGCTAGATTAAGATCATATGGATATGTCCCTTCAAGGATCCGCCATCCATAGTTCCCCCCGTTTTCCACAATATCGATTTCCTCCCATTCATCCTGTCCAACATCAGCCACATACAACGCTCCAGTGAGCTTGTCAAATGAGAACCGATAGGGGTTGCGGAAACCATATGCATAGATTTCATCACGTCCTTCACCACCTACAAACGGGTTGTCCTCCGGGATAGCGTATGGTGTAGCTGAATCAACATCGATTCGAAGGATTGATCCAAGGAGCGTACTGATATTTTGTCCATTGCCCATGTCTCCGTGCTGATCACCAGCACCACCACCGTCTCCTACACCGATATACAGATATCCATCCGGACCAAAGGCAAGCTGACCACCATTGTGGTTTGACTCTGGTTGATCAATACGAAGGATGATTTTTTCTGATGAGGAATCAGCGATGTTAGGGTCTTCAAAGGAAACCGTGTACTCTGCAATGATACTTTCATGGTCTACCCCTTCTGCGGTTTTTGGTCCACTATAATAGACGAAGAACCGACCATTGGTCTTATATTCTGGATGAAACGCAAGACCAAGCAACCCCCGTTCATCATAGATGGGATTGACCTTTACCATTTTAGCGGTGAGGTCGAGAAACGGTATTTTAAGTAGTTTTCCATTATCGATGATATAGATTTTTCCAGGTTGGTCTGCAACAAAGAGGCGATTTGATCCATCACCAGCAGCAGTAAGCAGCGTAGGTGCCTTCAATCCTGATGCAACCCGAGTGAGTGTTGCAGTAAGTGCGTTACTATCGCCTGGGATAAGGCAGACAAACACACCACAGAGACGAGCACCAGATGTTTTTATATCCTCGTCACCATCTGAGGCATTGACCGTGACAGATACTTCTGTTTTGCCAAAACCAAACACGAGTGGGACCGTTATGGTCTGGGTTCTTCCCGGTCGTAACAGAGAAATTGTCCCTTCCGCGTTTTTTCCAAGTAATACGAGACCGCCATCAAGGCTGATTTGCCATGTTATTTCGGTAAGATTCACGATACCTTGATTACGGATGATTGCATCGATTCCAAAACCACCTGTGATGACCTCCACCTGGATAGCCGAAGTCAGTAAACCGTTTGTGTCTTCCCCTGGAACTGTGTTTATACCACTTACGCAAACACTTGAGATGAAAAGTACTATACAGCATATCATCACATTATTTTTTCTTCGAATAATATAACCTCCTTCTTTAGTTATTTTCATAGATTAGAACATCATATAAATATTGCGGTTGTGTAAATATATAAAAAAAAATGAAATTTTTTCATATATCACCTCAACGTTTAAATACCTCATAACTTTTGGTCTTACCATTCATTTAGGGAGTTATAAGAATGAAAACATTCTATCTTTGGCAGATTGTAAAATTGGCAAGAATGCCGATTGTCCTTGCGGTTATCCCCCTCTTTCTTATTGGGGTATTGTTTGCATTGCGTACCGGTGCAACCTTCTCTGTTTCGAACTTCATCTGGGGTTTTTGTATCTTATTCATCATTGAGATTGCTGCATCCTATGCAAACGATTATTTTGATTATCAAGCAGATAAGCATAATAGACAATTTGGCTTTTCTGGAGGCAGTGGCGTTCTTCTGGAATATCCTAAGCTTCTTCCATTTGCGAAATGGGCGTCAATCTTTTTGTTTATTCTCGCCTTGCTCTTGACGAGTTTTTTCATTGTTGTCACATCATTGTCCCTTTGGGTGTTTGCTTACATTGGTGTTGCCGTGTTTTTCTGCTGGTTTTATACAGCTCCTCCGCTTCGTCTTGTCTATCGTGGTCTTGGTGAAATCCCTCATATGCTTGCCGGAGTGATGTTTCCTGGATGGGGATATCTCATTCTCACAGGGACCCTCACACCAGATTTGGTGCTATTCGCAATTCCATTTGGATTTCTTGGACTCACCGTAATCCTCAACTTTGAGATCCCTGATAGAGAGGCTGACATCCATGGTGGAAAACGAAATCTTATTGTTATGAAGGGTCGGTATTTTTCTTTTATTACTATTATGACTCTGTACCTCGCAGCGTTTCTTTTCCTCCTGTTTCTTTCCTTTACATCCTGGTTACATATGACAATAAATCTGTGGATTATCGCTCTTTTTACATTTGTTCCTCTGGCTGTGTCTGTCGTTCCTGTTATAAAAAAGGTTGTTGACCGTCAACGTGCAACAAAATACGCGATACGCAATGCAATCGTAGGGTTCCTGACCGTTATCCTTATAACGTTAGTCCTTTTGATATAGCATGGTTTTATAAAAGGTTATAGGTTATTCGGTAAAAACCTTACCAAAAACGGTGAAATCATGACGATAAATTATCTCCTGCTTGATATCCTCATAATCATATTTCCTCTTCTGCTTTCGTTTAAATGGAAGTTTGCATACTATCGATACTACAAAGCGTTGTTCCCTGCAATCGCTGTTGTTGGGTTCGGGTACATCATCTGGGATGCGATTGTGACCGCACGAGGCGACTGGTGGTTTAACTACGAGTATCTATCTGGCGTCTCTATCATAGGATTACCCATCGAGGAGATCTTGTTCTTCGTTGTGGTACCGTACTCCTGCATATTTATTTACGAGAATCTCGAGTATTTCTTCCCTGATAAAAAGATACGGTACAA
>MUGE01000189.1:0-3603 GCA_002900545.1 Thermoplasmata archaeon M11B2D
ATTCCATCCTCGATGATTTCATGAATATTGTCTGGAATGGATACCAATACAGCATCACATATCACATGACTGCCCCTAAAATCAAATGTATTCGACTTCACCGTCATAGTCTTCCCACCGCGCGCGCATGTTTTCGATTGTATGATTCGGAACGCCGTGTACATTCCGGTAATTACCCGTTGCTTTAATCACCTTAGTAGGAAACCCCAAGTCAAGGTATCGCTGCATTTCCCACAGCCGAGAAAAGGTATTACACACGACAACATTGCGACCGTGAATCAAACACGACTGTGCGGCAGCGAAACACCATTCATGTGCTTCTTTTAGCTTGGCTGGGTCAAATAAGTATTGGCCAGTATCGTCCAAGAAATACATGTCGGCCTCAAAATGGGCATACCCATCAAACGAGTCGTCTTTTTTGGCAATGGTGGATTTACCAGAACCAGGAAGACCACGAATAATAACCAATTCTGGCATGGATTTCCCCCCACACGGAAAACCACATTATCACAAAAAAACCCCGCCAGAGTCAAGCACAAAAATAACCAATAAAATCAACGAGTTATGCTCTATTCAGAGAAAGCGTCCACCATTGTACTGAAAGAATTGGACATTTCGTATTTAATCACCCTGTCAAATTTGTCAATCAGAGCATCCCGATTGTGGGATATGACAAATACATTTGTTTGCCCACAGGCACACAATTTATCCAATACACGCATGACATCATCGGTTCCTTCATCATCAAGAGACCCATCAAACACTTCATCAAGAAACAGGACATTTGTGTTCATGCTATTTTTCAGTTTGGCAATCTCTCTCCACACAAACAACAGCGCCAAGTCGATTCGCATTTTCTGACCTTCGGAAAAACTGTTGTATGAGAATTTGTCTCTATGCCTCGACAATATTTCTTCTTTGAAATTTTCATCAAGAACAAACCCAACCGAAAAACCAAGCTCATCAAGATACTCACTGATATACGAATTCATGGCTGGCAAATAAGAAGACACCACCTTTGATTTGATACCATCGTCTCGCAACAACTTTGTCGCACACCCACACACCTCTTCCGCCCTAAGCAATTCATCATAAGAGGACTGTTCTTGTTGTAATTGAGCCGTTAATGATTCTAACTCTTCCAAGTCATCAGTAACATCAACGGCAGACGCAAACGAATCAATGTCATTTTGTATCGCAAATATTCTATCACGAACACTATCTTCTGCTCTTTTTATAGAAAAAACTTCCGCACTCGCTTTAGCTAGTTTGGTTTGATATTCGCGCTCCGCCTTCCGATACCCATCTTCTTCCGCCCGAAGAGAATCATATTCGGCGACAATTTTCGCCCGCTTTATGGTTGCGATGTTTATCTTGGCATCAAGCAATTCCAGCTTTTCGGCCTTCATTGTTTCTGATATGTCCTGCGAACACGAAGGGCACACACAATTGCTTTCAAAAAACGACTTTTCTTTTTTTATTCTTGAAATTGCAGCATCAGCCTTTGATATTATGTCCCGCCGGTTTTCTATGGTCTTAGTATGGCTTGGGAATTTCCTTTCTATTATGGAGTCACGAGCGTCTTCCGCAGCCAATCTATCGGCGACTATTTCTACATACTCAACAAGCAACTTTTGTAACTCTGTTTCTTTCTGTTCCATAAAAACATCAGATTTTGCCCGAACCTGCGCCACATGCTTTTGCTTGGATGATATCTGTCCACCAATCAGATTTATTTTGTCGTTGTTTGTTGATATCTTGGCCTTAAGTGTTGCTCGTTTTTCTTTCAGCACATCACTCATTTTGCTAAACACTTTTATGTCCAACAAATCTTCAATCATGGCGCGCCTTTCTGTCGCCTTCAATTGCATGAACGGAACGAACGACGCGCTACCAACAGTTACTATTTGGGTAAACGCGCGATAGTTCATCCCAAGAACGACATTTTCGATGTAATCCTGCGTGTCCGTGGCGGACGCTTCTTTGTTACGCTCAACATATTGCCCAGAACAATCATCCTCAAACACACAGACTGAATCCGGTTTTATGGTACGAACAATTTTGTAACCGCGACCGAAAACAGAAAATTCAATTTCAACCACACATTCAGAACCATTAATGGAGTTGACTAATTGTGGTTTATTGATATCACGATATGGCTTATTGAACAATACAAATGTCAGTGCGTCCAGAATCGTACTTTTGCCAGAACCGTTTTTACCGATAATCAATGTTGTCGAAAAGTCGCCATCCAAGTCAACCTCACAGAACATGTTTCCGGTGGCTAGAAAATTTTTCCAGCGCAATTTATTAAACACAACCATTACGACTCACCTACACTAATAGCCTCTCGATAAAGAACTTTCATAAGAGACTTAACTTGGTTCTTTATATCATCGCGAATGTTCACGGACTCATCAACAAAAGAAGACAACAACTGTTGCGTGTCTTCTATGTTTATATTTTGCTGTTGTGGTTGTTTTTCGGCAACCCAAGAACTGTCGACAACTTTTAGGTCTACCGGATTACATGATTCAACAAACTTGACAAACGAATCATACACAACGACATCTGTCTTTTCAACAACAACAATCTTCACATACTTATCGCTAATTTGTTCGCGAAGCGACTCAAACTGAGTTAATATGTTTTCTTTATCTTCCATGTCAAAGTCGCTATCGTCGTAATAAATTTTTTCGAAAATTGTATTTGGGTTTTCGACAAATTCTAGTTCAAGTGTTTCGGTATCCAGTATATGGAAACCGCGAGGGTCATCACAATCAGACCAAGTATATTGACTGGGGGCACCAAGATAGTGGATGTTTCCGTTGGTCGACTTATGATGGAAATGCCCAGACAACACCAAATCAAACTTGGAAAACATGTCCTGAGAAATCCTAGACGAACACTCAATGGAATTGGCATACATCTTGAAACCAGAAATCTCAAAATGTCCCACACACACGCGCGCGCGCGTACCCGCAATCGCGCGCATACACGCGTCATAGTTATCTTCTGTTATCCATGGAACAAACAAGAACAACAACCCACCAATCTTTACTTCGGTTGGTTTCTCGTATACATGAACAGAATCGAATCGTGGAGACACAAACTGTGAGTGCGAATTAAGGTCGTTTGTGTTCTTCCAAAAACAGTCGTGGTTACCGACAATGTTGTGTGATACTATTCCGACAGATTCGGCTCGCTCATAATATTCAATCAACCGCTCGTGTGTCTTTTGGGTTACATACTTGCGTTTATCCGTTAGGTCACCACCATCAATAACAGTAGTTATCCCAAGTTTCTTCAGGACTGGAAAAAACTCAGAATCGTAGAATCGCTTTTGGTTGGCATAGAAAATGTCAGAGTCATTTCTGACACCGTAGTGTCTGTCTGTAATAATGGCAATCTTCATTGGTCATCATCTTCATATTCATTGTTATCATCGTCTTCATCATCACCATCTTCGAATTCTTCAAGTGGTAATCTTTTCCGACGGCGCTTCTTGGCGGCCTTTTCTTTTTTATCAACCATCTTGGTTTCAAAATCAGAAATGATGTCGGTGGTGTCTTTTATGCTCTCGATGTAGGTATCAACAATTTC
>MUGE01000190.1:0-4490 GCA_002900545.1 Thermoplasmata archaeon M11B2D
AACCCAATCGTATTGATGGTAAAAGCGTCACGGAAAAAAAGACCTTGTTTTTGGGCTTGTTCGTATTCTTCTTTTTCTGCGGATCTGATTCCAAGTACAGCGATATGGTCAATGGGGATATGGTCAGCGACTCTTCGGATGACACATGCATGATTATTGGTATCGTTTTTGTATTCCTGACGGAAATCCATATGGGCATCAAGGGATATGACCGCGATATCTTTTGGAAATGCTGAAACGATGCCCGGGGTAATCGAATGATCTCCCCCGATGCCTATCGGTATTTTCTTCTTAGATAGCACATGGGAGGTGAAGGTTTTTGTCGTCTGAAAAACTTCTTTTGACGTGAGGTTCTTTACATCAAGGTCACCAAAGTCATGTATCAGGACGTGCTCGAAATTCACGCTGTTTCGAAGGTCATACCGCTCAAAATTCCAGCTTGCTTGTCGTATCTCATAAGGGGCTTTGTCTGCTCCATGGCGAAACGAGGAGGTCTTTTCAAAGGGAACGCCGAACAGGACAAATGATGCGTCCGTAAGACTTGATTCTGCATCTGCAAAATATGTTGGAAATTGCATAGTAACGGACCCTTGGTTACTCGAGACTTCTGTAGGGTTAAACTCTGGTGATTTTCCGCTTTCCCATCGCCTGCAGGTACAGGATTTCTTTTCCTGGTTCAAGCTGGCCTTTCAGCTCGTCTGGGATAGGCATCTCAAAAGTCTCGTAAGTCTCCATATCCATCAGTTGTACGACATCGGCGCCCATTAGCGCAAGAATCTGGGCGCTTCGCTTGTCGATGATGGGGATTCCTACCTTATGTTTCACGGGATGGACGACGCTACGTTTCTGCTCATCAAAGATGCCGATGGCCTCAATCCGTGCTTTTGCCTCACCATGCTTCCCTGGTTTAGAGGTAGATATACTCATTATTTTACATGGTTCTTCGTCGATTAAGACGTATCTTCCTACTTTTAGCTCTCGTACTTCAGCCATTTCTTTCATGCGGTTTCACCTTTTGGGACTTTATAGACGATATCCTTTTGGGACTTTATAGACGATATCGTGCTCTCGGACCTTCTCTTTTACTTTGATTCCGATCGCGTCACCGGGTTTTGCACATTCAATAGGAGCCCGGTTGATTTCCATGCGGTCAATTGATTGGGTAAAATCTGTATGGGCGCCAACGAAATGAACCGTATCCCCGATTTTCAGCTCTCCGTCAGTGATTTTGATAGCAGCCACGCTTATATGTGTGAAGAAATGTTCTACAATCCCTATTTTTTCTTCAACCATAACTACTCACAACCCCGTAATAGAAAAAGGTATACTTATACCTGTCACCTTTCTCCTTATTTGACAACGAGTTCGTAGATTGCTTTTTTCCCGTGTTTTAGGCAGGTGAATGCTTCCCAGTGGTCATCCCAAAGCATCTCGTTTCCACAGACGGGACAGGCAATGCTTTCGATGACCTGCCGTTGGCTTTTAACCCTGGTTTTCACAACTTGAACCTGTATTTTCTTGCCTGGGTCAAGCGAATCAATCACATAGACGATGCCATCGGATGGTACATACGGAGTACTATCACTTTTCATTCGTTTTTTTCGATAGGCTTTCATTTGTATCTTATATTTTTCCATCATTGTTTGTCTTCGGCCCATAGAGTCACCATAATGTTTGTATAAAGGAATAACATGTTTGTTTATTAAGTTCTTCCTCTATTCCGTGGATAGGTATGAAAATCGAACAAGTGGCACTAGATCCTCAGATCCAAGAAATCCTGGCAAAACAAGGGATAACAGAGCTGTACCCTCCTCAGGCTGATGCGTTACCCTATGCTCTGCGGGGGGAACATGTGGTGCTGTCTATTCCGACAGCCGCAGGAAAAAGCCTGGTCGCATATCTTACTATTGTCCAGCGGTTAACACATGAAGGAGGAAAAGCCTTGTATATCGTCCCGCTTCGTGCGCTTGCTCGGGAGAAATATGAGGATTTGAAGGCCTTTACGTCGCTTGGGATAACCATTGGGATTTCCACTGGGGATCTTGATGAATCCGATGTCCGTCTCTCAAAGTATGACGTTATTGTCTGTACCTCTGAGAAGGCTGATTCCTTGCTTCGTCATGGTTTACAGTGGCTTGATAAAATCAGAGTCCTTGTCATCGATGAGGTTCATTTAATCCATGATCCAACCAGAGGTCCCGCTCTTGAGGTGATCATCGCTCAGATAAAGGCACGTAACCCAGCGACGCAGTTGATCGCATTGTCAGCGACCATAAAAAACGCAGTAGAGCTCGCAGATTGGCTCGGTGGGAAGCTTGTTTCGTCTAACTGGCGTCCCGTCGTTCTTAAGGAAGGCGTGTTCTTTCAGAATACGATAAAATATAATGACGGTTCAACAAAATGTATCACAGGTGATACAAAACAAGCGTTGGAGCTGTTGGTACAGGAATCCGTGAACGATAGAGGACAGACATTGGTTTTTGTCAACAACCGAAAGTCAACGGTTTCTCTTGCGAACCGCTTATCTCCTATCGTTGCACGCTTGCTTACAGAGGCTGATAAAAAAGATCTTAAAAAATTGGTTCATTCTATAAAACACGAGCAACCTGAAGTCGTCGGCATCGAACAAACACTGGTGCAGAACGTTGAGCATGGCGTAGCGTTTCATCATGCAGGATTGGAAAGCAGCCACCGACGGCTCGTCGAGCAAGGGTTTAAGGGCCATCTGATCAAATGCATCATTGCCACTCCTACGCTTGCTGCGGGGGTCAACATCCCTGCACGTCGGGTAATCATCCGTGACCTGTGGCGGTATGATGAAAACTTTGGGATGACCCCGATTCCGATTCTTGAGTACAAGCAGCAGGCAGGCCGTGCAGGCAGACCACGATATGATACGGTAGGTGAGGCGATCACGATAGCCAAAGATGGGAATCAACGAGATCAGATTTTCTATAATTATATCCTAGCGGATACAGAGCCTATCTATTCAAAGTTGGGAAGTCAAGCCGCATTACGGATGCATCTTCTTGCAGCGGTTGCCACACAATTTGTGCATAACACTGAAGAGATGTACCGATTCATCCAGAGTACCTTTTATGCGTATCAAACCAATGAATTTACCATTGAAAAAGAGGTGGATGAGGCTATAGAATTCCTCCTTGAACATCAATTCATTGAGCAGACAAATACTGGATATGTTTCTACGTTGTTTGGAAGCAGAACCTCATCTCTGTATATTGATCCCTTATCTGCAATTCGGTTAAAAACCGCTTTAGAGCGATCCACCACCAAGCAGACAACCTCTTTGTCGTTTCTCCATGCGGTCTGTTCAACACCTGATGTCCGGTCGTTGTACCTCCGCGGAGTGGATTCCTGGGTTGAGGAGAAGGCAGATCGGATGAAACAATCCCTTCTTTTAGACATTCCTCTCGCGTCAACTGATGAATATGAATGGTTTTTAAGTGATTTGAAGACAGCGTTTTTATTAGAGGATTGGATTGAGGAGAAATCATACGATTTCCTGGTACAGAAATATACTATCTGGCCAGGAGATGTTCATACCCTTGTTGAGAGGGTCGAGTGGCTGCTTCATGCAACCAGGGAGTTTGCGCGGATGTATAATTTCTCGTCGGTCACTGACCTTACGAACTTGCTGGTACGCGTCCAGAATGGATGTAAGGAAGAACTCTTAAGTCTGATCTCTTTGAAAGGCATCGGGAGGGTTCGTGCTCGTGCCCTGTATCGTGAAGGATTTAAAACCATCAATGATTTACGAGGTGTTCCTCTGGAGCGTCTTGCAAAGATCAAAATGATCGGAAAAACAGTCGCAAAAAACATCAAACAGCAACTCGGAGAAGATGATCTATCAGGAAATACCACCTTAAGGAGATCGAAACGATGATTGCTGTTGTCGGTGCATCCGGGAGTATCGATAACGTCGATATGTTTATCCAGCGGCTTGTTGCGTTTTCAAATTCTGAACATCTCACAGTTCAAGCATTCGATGCGACCATGATTTATTCAACTGACCACCTTTTCTCCGCAACAACACATGCAAGAAGAGCATTTCAACAAAGAACAAACGCGACCGGCTCGCTTGCGTTAGAAATCTTATTATATGCCGCAGGGGAGCGTCAGATTGAAAAAGCTATTAGAAAAATAGGTGTTAAAAAAGGAAGACAAACCATCGTGTTTCTCATCACAGATGCTTTGGATGAAAAAGAGAAAAAAACTGTTGATGAGGCGATAAAGAAAAAACTCCTCAAGACGTTTAATCTTCTTCCTGAAGAATCCATATTGCAGGGTGATACTAGAACCCTGAAACGATTCGGTATCACTGAGAAGGAGCTATCGACTGTTCCAAAGGAACGCTACGGGGACCTTATCCTTGAGAAGATTGCGATGGTTGATGTCATCAAGAGATAATTGTTGACATTCTTATTTGATTTAAGAGATGTATCGTTGTTTTATCATGTAGTTCTCCGATA
>MUGE01000191.1:0-3571 GCA_002900545.1 Thermoplasmata archaeon M11B2D
CTGTGTAAGTATTTCAGTCCTGCGTTTCAATGTTAGTGTTGGTGCGACTCGCGGATTACCCACCTCGAACATATATGCTCTCGTCAACTCTTGGTGTAACGATGTTTGTGATAATCCGGGCGGGTCGAGTGATGGTGTGTAGTCGGGCATCTTGTCGAACACAAACTTCACGTTTGGATCGAAGGCACCCTTTAGAGTGCTTCGTAGTGCCCAGCTTACGTTTTTTCGTAGAATGTTTAATCGTTCGTCCTTTGATCCAGCATTCTCTATCTCTTCAAATATTTCATAGATCGCTTTCGTTGTCACTTCGGTATATCCTCTAATTTCAGATTGTGCCCCTTTGAATAGTAGCACGAAAAGTTGGTCGGGTCTTTCTGAGCATAGCAATCCAGTGCTGTAAATGCTTTCAGCCCAGCGATCACCAGTGCTGGTATCAGGAATGCTACAAATATCAAAGCAAGAGCGGCAATGATTCGTTCCACCCAAACATCCATCGTCAAAAATCTCCTATGTCCTGTATCAAGTTGCGCATGTTTTTCTTCATCATGTATGTGAGAAACACCTGCCTTTTATTTGGTATGGTGTTTTCATACGCATTCAAAATCTTGTCTCTGATTTCTTCGGGAATATGGTCGAAGTCTACGAGCATTTGATTACGTTTGAATCCACGCAACATCTGATCATTGGTACAGAAATCCTCGGGATTCTGATCCAACCATTCTACAAGTTTTCTATTATTTATGCTTTTCTGCCTTTCACCAAGCGCAAATACGTTGTCTGCCGACAGGAAGTTGGGCACTCCATCGCCTCGATCTCCTCGAATGATATGCTCCTTTATGAAAGCATAGGGATTGTCGGTATTGATGAACCTTTTCATCGCTGGTGAATACTGACGCACATCCTTATACTTTTGTAACTGGACAAAATCTTTGTCCGATGAAAGGATAAGTATCGATTGCTCACCAGAAAACCTTTTGGTCAGCACTGCAATGATGTCGTCGGCTTCGGCATACTCCACCTCGATCACGCGATAGGGCGAGAACTCTTTTAGTTCCTCTTTTATTTTGTTGAGAGTGTTGAAGATCAGGTTCCAGTCGAAGTCTGACTTCTCACGATCCTTCTTGCGATGTGCCTTATAGAAAGGGAACACATCACGTCGCCAGTAGTTTTTGTTGTCGCAGCAAATGACGAGTTCGCCATACTTGCTTTTGAACTGACGTGAGAAAGAACGAATGCTGTTAAGCACAATGTGCCTAACCATGTTTTCCTGTATTTCGACTTTTGGGTTGCTTCCGATATGTGCCATCAAAGAAGCAATGATGGTCTGATTAAGATCGAGCAGAATCATTTTTTCACTTTCTATTTTCGACCATTCTATACTATTTACTCATCCTTGTCAAGCACACCGTCAAGCGTTTCCTCAAACATGTCGATGTCGTCCACTTTGATTTTGGTAATCTTTACATTTTCATCCACAAAAGAATGTAGGTGGTGATCTATGCTAAGTGAGCGATATATCATTGACTGAAGAGTTCCGACGAAAAAGTGAAAATCCTTGTTGAACTCTTTTCCATCAGTATCAAGTCCGACTTCAGAAAGCGCAACAAGGATTTCTTCCGATATGTCCTGAACCAAAGTGTCAGCAAAATTTTGCGTGTTCTTCGTTTTCAGGCGTTTCAGTTCCTCACTCTCGGGCAGAATCTCTCGAACGATTTTGCTCTTTGGAAACTGTAAGATTGTACTGTCTTGCTTCATTTGATAGTCCTCAAAAGGATTGTGGTGTTATTTATGCGACCGGTGGCATTTTTTTCCACTGCTTTGATGTCACCCATCAACTTACGTAATACAATCTTACCACCTTCAAGGACCTTAGGCAGTACCACCTCGGGTTTACGCACCTTCTTTGTGATCGAGGTTTTATCGTCAAAGCCAACTATGGTTGTACCTTTGACTGTGAGCCCAGAGCGACCCAAAGCATTGTAGACCGAGAGTGTCCGGGTTTTCGTATTGAACACCCATAACTGGTTGGCACCCACAATGTTCACAGGGTCGATGCTTTGAAGGTTATGATCTTCATCCTTTTCCAAGTAGTTGACCTTTGCCACAACGAGCGCAGCAGGCTTCTCTTTCTTCTTACGAGGCTTGCGCGACTTGGCAACCCTAACTGAAGCAACCTCGGCAGCAGATAGAATGCTCTTGATGAACTCCAAGTAGCGTTTCAGTTCTGCTTTCTTCCAGCCATTGAATGCTTCCTTTAGTTCCTTGTCCTTGCCTTGTGATGCCTCGTAGATTTCATCGTATAACGGCTGATAGTATTCTGCTATGCGCTTTGCCACAACAGGTTTGATGTTGTTACCCTGAAACCAGCCAGCAGCATCGAAGTTGTTCTTCTTTTTTAGAATGAACACATCGATCTGTTCTTCAAGGTCGGCAATGTATTCACCTGCCTTGTTACGAATGTGGTCTTGTATAGAGACGACTGCCTTGGGTTTTACAACTGCCTTCTTTTTCTTCTCTTCGACAACCGTATCCATGAGTTGCTGTAATCTGTTCATGGATGATTTGCGAATGTCATCTGGTAATGTTCCACCATTGAGCATGATGCGACAGTTCCAGCCAATCGTGATCAGATCATGAGGGCGTATCTGTTGTGCCTTTCTAAGTTGTGCCTTGGGAACCTTGCGCGACTTTAGAAATGCCAACACAAACTTCTTGGCATCGTCCGCACCATAGAAATAGTTGTAGTAGTTGTAGGCAACGATGATTTCCGACTTGGTTGATTTTTCCGTAATGGTGGGGTCATTGGCTCCCACATAACGAATGTCGATGTCAGACCGACGTGCCATCTTTCGTCCCTTCGATTAGTTCCGCAAACGTCTGCCCTTCAAAGTCTCGTATCAAGCAGACACCATATTCTGTAAACTCTACTGACCGTTCTAGTATCTCTGCCACATCGTAGGCTTCCTCGATGTTATCAAAGGCATGTGATTCTCCGAACGTATCAAGGATAGATTCAGGATTGCCCATCCAAATGTTATCATCATCACTCCACTCACCATAGACGTTATCAATGGCTTGTGTGTGGGCAACCCTGAACTCAGGTCCTTTGGTCAGAAGAATGTAGACTCCATTATCAGCCGACATTTTTCTCCTCGTGTACTGTTATGACAGGATCATCGCTTTCAGAAACGACACCCTTGTATTCCTTGATCATGTCTTCAAGTATTCCAAGTTCGCTAGTTTCTAACAGACTGATGGTGTAATCCTTTCCATAGATCATATCATTCATGCCGAACTCTTCATCGAGTCGAAGTTCATTGACCAACGACATGACAGTTTCCTTGTCTGGTTTTTTTGAATAACCGCACATGTGATGTATGGTGAAAATGCCATCTTTCTCGTTACCGGACCAACACACAACGCAGTGTGTCATTCCTTCTGAGTCTAGATGTTCTGATATTTCTTTCAGCAAAACCTACCTCACTTTTTATTTTTGCGTGCGCGTACTTTTCGTTTCTTACTTCCAATTTTGCGACGACCAGATCGTGGTCGATTCTTATGCGGGTGTGGC
>MUGE01000008.1:0-14921 GCA_002900545.1 Thermoplasmata archaeon M11B2D
GGTATGGCGACCGCGGTAGTTTCTGTCACCGGAGCCGCGTATGGTGCCCGGACCTTTGAAAAAGTTGACATCGCCCATGTATACGCAGTGAAAATCGGTCTGATTATCGAAACATCAATTGCGGTGGCAACTTTTATTTTTGCCCCAATCATTGCTGCTGCGTTTACGCAATCTGCAGATACTCCGGCCAGGATCGGAGATGACATTATCACATTCCTACGTATCATCTGTTTCTTTTATCCAACAACCGCACTTGGCATGCTATCCTCCGCTGCGTTCCAGGGCGTTGGAAAAGGGATCTATTCACTATTAGCAACACTTCTACGAACCATCGTTTTAATCGTGCCTTTAGCATGGATTTTAGCTGTGATACTCGAATGGGGTCTTGTCGGTGCCTGGTGGGGTCTTGTGATAGCGAACATCATCGGAGGGGTGACTACATTTCTTTGGATGAAACGCTACGTGAACGGATTGTTAAAGATCACGTCTTCTCCAGCATGAAAATCATTATATGAGTGCCTAGTGATGCACTGTCTTGTGATGAACGAACCTTTTCTGAGCCGTAAAGGCGTTGATGAAGATCTTGAGTACTGAAAAAAAATGCCTCAGATATGCTGAGCGAGCATATCTGCTATTTTTTCTAAAAACATTGCATCGTTTTTATCAAATGCAGCTGGTTTATCAGAATCAATATCAATTTCACCAAGAACGATCGTTCTTTTTTTGATGGGTACTACGATTTCTGACCGTGTTGAAAGAAAGCAGGAGAGGTATCTGCTGTCTTTTGAGACATCATCGACAATCACTGTTTTCCCGCTGTTGGCTGCTGCGCCACAGATACCCATGCCAAGTGGAATTGTGGTATGTTCGGTTGCATGCGTCCCTTTCCAAGGACCAAGAACAAGTGTATCTCCTTTTAAAAAATAGATACCGACCCAGCTGTAGTTCTCAAATCCTTCGTAAAGAACAGTAACGACATCTTGCAGAACTGTTGGCGACTGGTGTGCCTCAAGTAGTTGTTGAATTATCTTTTCAGCGTTTCTATACTGCAACCCCTCACCATCCATCAATAGTCAAGAAGACTCGTTTGGGAATCCTTTGGTCCAATAGACAGAGGTATGACGGCATCATCTGTGGGAAGCTCAATGGTCCCGTACTTCCCGCCACCACCAGGAATGATGACCACCTTATGATTTCGAAATGCCTCAATGGCAGCGGTAATAGCTGGGATCGTCACCTGTGAAATCCTGGTTAAATCAACATCAAGCAGGACAGTGATTTCAGAGCGGAATGCATTGATAAGTTCATCCCATCGTTTCGTGACGCTCTGGGTAAAAGGAGTGTGTTGTCCAAGGGCTTTTGCGATAATTTCAGAAAGAGGGATAAGATGCACATACGGTGGGCGATGTGTGGGATGTCTGGGTTCTTTGAAGGTAGCGATTTCTCCAATGCGGTCTCGCACGCCTTTTTTGATGCGTTTGCCGCAGCTGCATTTCCATCGTCGTTTTATTGCCTCATCAAGGCTGTAGTGGGTAAAACAAGCGATACAAGCGGATTCGTTATATTTGCCTTCCTGGGGGGGGAGACCGACATTTAATACAGGTTTATTTCCACCGGTTCGGAGGATTGCTTTTTTTATTTCGTCAAACGTGGGTTCCTGTACTTGAAATCGAGTGAACTCTCTGGCAAGTCGGACTGGATGGGGGCTGTGGCTATCTGAATTGGTCAGAAAGGTGAGCCGATGAAGTTCCTGAATCATATCAGCGTAATCGGAATCGGCACTTAACCCAAGCTCGATAAATGAGATATACCCTGTCAGATCACCATAGCAGCTCTCAAGAGACGGATGGTAGGCATACAACGCAGTCCATGGGGTGAACCCATGTGCAGGGCCAATCAGTGCCTCAACATCCTTTGCTAAGCCTGCAAGTTGCACACCGTCCATATTTACGTTTGGTCGTCCGTCGGAGTCAATGTTTCTTGATTTCGATTTAATGGATTCCTTAAACGCATCGACCGCAGAAAAACTAGGGAAATAGAGAAGATGGTGAACCCGATGGTTGTCCTCAACCTCCGTGCTTAGAATAAATCGTGTGCCATTCATCTCAAATGTACCATCATCGATGACCGTGCAGGTCTTGATTTCTTTTTGCCATGATGTATGCAGACAGTCTCCGGTTGCTAGGACATTGATTCCCTTTCTTGGTGCCTCAATAGATAGAGAGGATATCGTCATCTTATCGCTTGTTGCACCAGAATATCTCGAATGGATGTGCAAATCTGCGTTAATCAGCATGAATCTCCCTTTTTTGTATCGATAGGTAGTTGTTCATATTTATTACTTTTTTATTCGTTCTTGGTAGAAGCGGTTTTTGAAAAGAAGGGGTGTTCCTCATAGAACTGCTCATGAGCTGTTATCTCCAGAATGCCTGCCATGATAAGGGCGATTCCAGCAAAGAGAAGAAGGTAGATGCCTGTGCCAAACCCCCAGTGTAATTGAATAGTTCCTCCTTCAACCTCGGTGGTTTGAATCGTGTACTGTCCGCTGAAGGGCGATGCTGAGATTGCCTGTATCGCAGTATTCATCTCTGTATTTTCCTCAAGGTCTGGTGGAGCGGAAAGGGTGATTATGGATGCGATTGTCATGATAAAAATCAAGATGAGAAGAAAAGGGATGAAGAGTCGTATGCCGCGAAGGACGTATTTTCTACCAAGTTTTGTACTCTGTGAGATTCCCATGGTTGAAAGGACAAGGAACACAACACCGATGACGATAATAAGGTAGAAGGGTAAAGTAAATGTTCCAAGAGGGACCGGCCCATTTCGGTTCGGTAGTTGAATCTGGATACCATGAATCGCATCGATAGAGAGCACAGGAAACGTCTCTGCCTGTTGCACGGGTGGTATCGTCAGAGTCGCGGTCACGGTGTACCATGGGTAGAAGAGCGCAAGAAGAATCAGTGCGATTGCAACAATACAGATGATGTTACCAAAGCTTTTTTGATTGGAACCGTCGATGTAGAACAGCGAGAAAATCCGTGGCCCAAGCCCATGCTTTTTCCTTCGGCGAGAGACAAAAAAGATCAAAAGAAGTAGTGAGAGGACGGTCACAAGGGCAAATAACAGAACGAAGTTATAGACAAGCCATTCGAGGATAAAGAGGATATCGTTTGCTGGTTGAAGATTTGAAGCCCAGACGTACGGCTGCCACATGGTGCCTTCTTGTCTGAATTTCGGGCCTAGCGGTCCTGCTTCCCCAAGAATCTCTGCTTGTGCCGCTGTAGATTCGTCGATGCCAACCCATCCCCAGTGTCCTGCAAAGTCAAGCCAGGGTTGAGTATCTAATATTTCTAGCGTGTATTCGGTTGGTCGTACTACAATGCCATTATCAGCGACCGTATCACTTGCTAAGCCGATTTTACCGGAATATGGTTTGATGTAGTTGGCATGACTGCCTCGTGCGACATAGACCTTTACATGGTTTCCCTCTTTCTCAACCTGGTTCCACATTGCTTTTTGGCCGCCATAATGCTGGCTGAACATGACCTCTGTTGGTTGTCCGTTTGAAAGAACAACCTGTACCAACTCCCAGTCCCCCTCATGACGATTGAGATCACCATTGTTAAACGCATAGAAAAACCAGTATTGGACACTTGTATTTGAGGGATCTACGCGGGCATAGACGGTGTATCCTAAGGCAGGCAGCTTGTTTTGATAGTCGTTTTCAATGCCGTTATCACCGATTGCTACTGTTCCTTGTTGATTATCAAGATAATAGGAGTCTGAGGTATAGTTTTTAAGCATCTCTGCTGTTGGTGACGTGGAGAGTACTGTTGGGTTCCCAATCTCATATACGTAAGAGTTTTCTATCACATAGGTGACATCAACAGGAAAGCATTTCTCACCGTCTACGAAATAAAGAATTGGGGCATATTGTTCAGCGGTATCTTGGTCTGCTGCTGTTGAAATACTGACAATGTGGTTTACTGCAATCAGTAGGAATATCAATAGGATGAACACCCGTCTTTTTCTATATATGTGTCTCGCCTCCATTATGCATGAAATAATGATTTTGTTATTTAATTTTTATTAAAAATTACGTGGAAAAAATAGTTTATTGTACGGGGTTTAAATACTTGTTTTCCCATTTTTTAAAATTAAGATATCTGCTAAACAAAATAACTATATAAGAGTATCAAAGATAATCTTTTATTTTAAATTATTAAGGTCCTTCCGATAGTAAGATTTATTAGGCTTCACTCCATATGAGTCTCCTGTAAAGCTACCCTAGGAGAATGGGATACAGAACTCTAACATAAGACAACCGGAACTAGTGTAGACTTTGTAACGATGTGATACCTATGAAAGACAACAAAACCCTGCTTGAAAGCTCCTATGATTCCGACAAAATCCAGGTTCTTGAAGGACTCGAATCCGTCCGAAAAAACCCAGGAATGTACATCGGAAGTACAGACATACGAGGATTACATCATCTCATCTACGAGGTCGTTGATAATTCAGTCGACGAAGCACTCGCAGGATATTGCACAAATGTAAAAGTAACCCTCCTTAAAAATGGAGCGGCGTCGGTTGCGGATAACGGTCGAGGAATCCCTATTGACATTCATGAGAAATATAAAAAACCAGGTGTCGAATTGGTTCTCACCACACTGTATTCCGGTGGTAAATTCGACGGACAAGCATACAAAGTCTCCGGAGGACTGCATGGTGTAGGAGTCTCCTGCGTCAATGCTCTTTCCAAATGGCTCGAAGTAAAAGTCAGAAGAAATGGAAAAGAACACCACCAGAGATATGAACAGGGAAAAACTGCGACAGCATTAAAGGTGATTGGAAAGGCAAAAGATACAGGTACAACCGTGACATTTCTGCCGGATAAAGAGATCTTTGAGACCATCGAGTTTGATTATGAGACGATTATCACCCGCTTGCGCGAGATGGCGTTTCTTAATGCAGGTCTTCAGATTGAGGTGACGGATGAACGAACCGGAAAACACGAAGTATTTCGCTATGATGGCGGCGTCAGCGAGTTCGTCCTTCACATCAATAAAAATAAGACGCCACTCCACCCAAAACCAATCTACATTCAGGGAGAGAAAGACTCCGTCCAAGTAGAAATCGCGCTTCAATACACCGATGGATACACGGAAAACATCTTCACCTTTGCAAACAACATCAACACCCTTGAGGGCGGCACACACCTCATTGGGTTCAAAGGAGCGTTAACCCGTGTCCTGAATGATTATGGACGAAAAAATAAATTGTTCGATGAAAGCTTTAGTTTAAGTGGTGAGGATTCCCGTGAAGGGATCACCGCGATCATCTCTGTGAAGATACGAAAACCACAGTTCGAAGGACAAACAAAAACAAAGCTAGGAAACTCAGAAGTAAAAGGCATTGTCGAAAGCATCGCCTATGAGAAGCTCTCTGAGTTCTTTGAGGAAAACCCACCAGTCGCCCATGTGATCGTCGACAAAGCAGTACTATCTAGTAAAGCACGTGAAGCAGCCAGAAAAGCACGGGAGCTGACACGACGTAAAGGCCTCCTTGAATCATCCGCACTGCCAGGGAAACTTGCGGATTGCTCAAGTCGCGATCCAAGCCAATCAGAACTGTATCTTGTAGAAGGGGACAGCGCAGGTGGCTCAGCAAAGCAAGCCAGGGATAAAGAATTTCAGGCGATTTTACCCCTGCGCGGTAAAATACTCAATGTGGAGAAAGCCCGAATGGACAAGATCCTGAAAAGCGAGGAAATCCTTCATCTGATTACCGCGATAGGGACCGGTATTGCAGAGGAGTTCAACATTGAAAACGCCCGGTATCATCGAATCATCTTAATGACTGATGCGGATGTCGACGGGGAGCATATCCGAACCTTGCTGCTTACGTTTTTCTTCCGATATATGCGACCATTAATTGAACAAGGGTATTTGTATATCGCACAACCACCGCTTTATAAAATAACCAAAGGAAAGGCCATAGATTACGCGTATACGGAGCAAGAACGTGCGCAGAAGACAAAACAGTTGGGAGAAACAGGGTTAAGCATACAACGGTACAAAGGTCTGGGGGAGATGAACCCGCATCAGCTCTGGGAAACAACCATGGATCCTGGGAGCCGTCTGATGATGCAGGTGACCATTGAGAATGCGGTGGAGGCAGATGAACTGTTCACAATTCTGATGGGTGAGGCAGTCGAACCAAGGAAGAATTTCATTGAAACACATGCAAAAGACGTGGAGAATCTCGATATTTAAGGTGATGAAAAATGGTGGAACTATCTAAGAAGAACGATCAACCGCGTGATATTAACGAAGAGATGAAACGGGCATTCATAGATTATTCGATGAGTGTTATCATGAGCCGGGCGTTACCTGATATTCGTGATGGGTTAAAACCGGTTCATCGAAGAATCCTGCATGCGATGAACGAGATGGGAATGGGGTATGAGAAACCCTATAAGAAATCCGCTCGGGTCGTCGGAGAGGTGCTGGGGAAGTACCATCCGCACGGCGATCAAGCCGTGTACGATTCGCTCGTACGGATGGCACAGGACTTCTCGCTACGATACCCTCTGGTCGCAGGTCAAGGTAATTTCGGTAGTGTCGATGGCGATTCAGCTGCTGCTATGAGATATACAGAAGCAAAGATGGCAAAGATAACAAAACTCATGCTACAGGACATCGAGAAAGACACCGTGGAATGGCGGGATAATTTCGATGGCACGTTAAAGGAACCGGAGGTCCTTCCAGCGATATTGCCAAATCTGCTGGTAAACGGGTCATCCGGTATCGCGGTCGGGATGGCGACGAACATGCCACCGCATAATCTCTCTGAGGTTGTTGATGGCATCATCCGGATGATCGATTACCCTGAGATATCAACAACCGAGCTGATGGACATCATCAAAGGCCCTGATTTCCCTACGGGCGGCATCATCTATGGCAGAGGAGGGATCCTTTCCGCGTATACGACCGGGAGAGGGTCGTTGATGGTCCGTGCAAAAACGTCTATCGAGGAGGGAGAACAAAGGAATCGGATCATTGTCCATGAGCTCCCCTATCAGGTGAACAAGTCAGTGTTGTTGCAGACGATTGCTGAGCTTGTGAAAGAAAAGAAAATCGAAGGCATCGCAGATCTTCGTGATGAGAGCGACCGGAAGGGGATGCGAATCGTCATAGAACTGAAACGCGATGCTATTGATGATGTGGTGCTGAACCAGTTATTTGAGCATACGGAGCTGCAGTCCTCCTTTGGTGTGTTAAACCTTGCGATTGTCAAGGGTGAGCCAAAGGTACTTATGCTAAAGGAAATCCTTCAACAGTATATCGAATACCGTTTAGAGGTCATCACCCGACGTACCAACTACGACCTTACGAAAGCCAAGGAAAAAATACATATCCTTGAGGGGTTGATGATCGCGCTACGAAACATCGATGAGGTTATCAAGATCATCCGGCAGAGCAAGGAAGTCGAGGAAGCAAAAATCCGATTAATGAAACGTTTTTCGCTTTCCGAGATACAGGCCAAATCGATTCTTGATATGCGACTGCAAAAACTCACCGGCATGGAGATCGAGGCAGTTGAGAAGGAATATAAGGAAACCAAGGAGCTTATCGAACAACTGGAGGCGTTGCTTGCCGATAAACAGAAGATTTTAGATGAAATCAAACGAGAGCTGCTTGATATTAAAAACCGGTTTGGTGACGAGCGCCGTACGCAGATTGTAGAAGGTGAAGTCGGTATTGACATTGAGGATCTGATTCCGGAGCAGGAGGTCGTTGTGACAATCACCAAGGATGGCTACATCAAACGGATTCCAACAGAGACATATAGGACGCAGCATCGTGGCGGTAAGGGGTTAATCGGCGTCAGACCAAAAGAGGAGGATTTTGTGGTGGACACCTTTATCACCTCCACGCATGACTATCTAATGTTTTTCACCAACCATGGGCGTGCCTACTGGCTGAAAGGCTACAAAATCCCAGAAGGGGACCGGTACGCAAAGGGAAAAGCCATCATTAACCTGCTGCCCCGGCTTGAAGAGGGGGAAACGATTGAGACCGCGGTGCCTATCCATGAGTTCGACGACAAGCATTATCTTATTTTTGCGACGAAAAAAGGGACAATCAAAAAGACGGTTCTGTCCGCATATGGAAACATCCGAGTCAATGGGATCATCGCGATTAAACTTGCGCAAGGTGATGAGCTCATGGGTGTACAACTCTCTGATGGGACTAAAACGGTGATGATCGCCACTGCTCGCGGTCAGGCCTGCCGGTTCAACGAACGAGAGTTACGCCCTATGGGGCGAGCGACCCATGGGGTGATTGGAATACGATTGAAAGACAAGAAGGATGCCGTGGTCGCAATGACGGTTGTTGACATCACTGGTTCACTGTTCACCATGACAGAAAACGGGTTTGGCAAACGGTCACCAATCGATGAGTACCGGATGACACATCGGGGCAGCAAGGGCGTTCGAACCATTGTGACCAACGAGCGGAATGGAAACGTCGTGTTCGTCAGCCAAGTCACAGATGACAACGAGCTTATCATCACCACAGAGCAGGGGATGACCGTGCGTATCCCAGTGCGGGATATCCGCGAACAAGGGAGAAACACCATGGGTGTTCGGATCATGCGGGTAAATGACGGTGACAAGGTCGTCTCCGTCACCAAAGTCCTCGCTGAGCCAGACAAGGAAAAGGAACAAGGGGAATCTATCGAGTCTATGCCGCTTGGCATCGTTGAAGAAAAAACATCTACGGATGAACAACCACCGGAAGCATTTGTCAAACAAAAGGAGCAAACACCGCTAAAAATGCCTGTTCCGATAGAAGAAGAATCTATCGTACCTGAGGAAATACCACTGCCACCGAGAAAAGTAAAAAAAATCATAAAACCAAAAAAATCACCAGTACGTACATCAAAGAAGAAGAAACAAAAATCAATACGAAGTAAAACACCGAAAAAACCTACGAAGAGGCCAGGAAAAACAAAAAAACCAACAACAGTAAAAAAACGGAAAACAAAAAAACAACCAAGAAAAAAAGCAAAGCAAAAACCAGTGAAAACAAAAAAGACCAAGAAAAAACCAGTAAAAAAACTAAAGGCTAAGAAAAAACCAAAGAAAAGGAAATAGGCTTACCCTGTTTTTTCTATTTTTTTCTTTTTCTTTGGGCACTCCGGGTTTATGCATAGATCCCAGGACCGCCGCCCTTTCATCTTCACTTGGACGATTGGTGCGTTGCAGGCATCGCACGCCTTCGTTGTCATCGTAAGACCACCTTGCTGAGGAAGAGAATAGGTATTCTTACAATCCGGATACCCGGTGCAACCGACGAATCGTTTTCCCTTCTTTGAGACACGGACCATCAGTGATTTTCCGCATTTCGGACAAGGCCCGATGGTGTTCTGTGCTTTGACCGCGTTGTTGATGTTTTCCTTTATCTTCTCTTTCTCCGGTTCCAGCTCTTCCATGACCTTTGTAAGCATCTGCCGTGATTCCTTGACCGTTTCTTCTAGCGTTTTTTTTCCTTCCGCGATGTCGTTCATGTCAGCTTCAAGCTTGGCAGTCATCTTCGGTTTGACGACATCACAGTTTATCAACGCATCAACAACAGCAATAGCAGTGGAGGTTGGAGTCGGCGTTCCCCCCATGACATATTTACGACTATACAATTTGCTGATGATTTCATGACGAGTGGATTTCGTCCCAAGGGAAAGCTGCTCCATTTTTGTTATCAATGCCCCTTGCGTGTACCGTTGAGGGGGTTTTGTCATGTCTTTTTTTAATGTGATTTTCACGATCTCGATGTTTTCTCCAGAACTGAGTTCTGGGATCTGTTTTCTTTTCTCCTTGAAGTACGGATAGATATGTTTCCAGTTTGCTTCAATGAGTCGGTACCCGCTGACAGTAAACGTCTCACCGGATATATCAAGCCAAACTTCCGTCGTCTCTGAAATCGCATCTTTAGCAAGAGTCGCAAAGAACCTCCGGCAGATCAACTCATAGATTTTCTCCTGATCTGTACCAAGTTTTTTCGATGGCGCATCGACAGGGTGAATCGGTGGATGGTCAGTGGTCTGCTGCTTTCCTCTGGTCGGATAGCTCCGGCCATTGGTTTGGACTTCTCTGACCTCTTTTGAAAAATGTGCTTCAGATAGTTTCTGTAAAATACCTTTGATGTTGAGCGATGGGGGATAGACGGTGTTATCGGTTCGTGGGTATGATGTTAACCCCATCATATAGAGCTCCTCTGCGATGCTCATGGCTTTTGCCGCAGAAAAACCAAGATAGGAGGCTGCCTGGATGAAGGTAGTCGTGTTAAACGGCGTGGGGGGAAGTTCATGGTTCATGGTTTTTTTTATTTCTTTGACATGCGCCTCTCTGCAATCTTTTATTTTCTCATATATCTCCTGAGCCGGATGTTCCTCATGAAACACGCCATGCTCATGGGTCGCATCAAAAGGTTTGTCTTTCCTAAGATGTGCAAGCAGATTCCAATATGGTTTTGGGATAAAGTTTTTAATCTCCTTTTCCCGTTCAACAAGCAGGGCAAGGGTTGGTGACTGAACCCGACCTATCGAGAGAAAATCACGTCCAAGTCGACGAGCGGTCAACGAGATAAACCTTGTTAAGACAGCTCCCCAGACCAAATCGATAACCTGGCGTGCCTCACCCGCGCTAGAGAGATTGTAATCCACCTCTGTGAGATTCTCAAATGCGGTGTTTATCTCAAAGGGGGTAATAGCACTATATCTCGCTCGTTTTATTTGATTGATGGTAGGATTATAACTTTTTAGAAGATCCACAACTTCAACACCGATCAGCTCACCTTCTCTATCAAAATCGGTAGCAACAATGAGGAAAGGAGTCGCTTTAACAAGGGTTTTTAATGCTGATGCGATGCCTTTTTCGCTTACGTTCTTGCAGGGTTCCACTTCGATGAGTTTATGTGGAGGGATCTTTGCCCATTGATTAAAACCACTTGGATAATCAAGGTTGATGATATGACCCTTTAAACCAATAATGTCCCATGGCTCATTATCTTTTGTAAATGAATAGACAGGTATTTTTCCAAGATATTGGCTCTTAACCTTCCCACTGGACAGAATGAACGCGATTCTTTTTGCTGCGATGTTTTTCTCGCAAATGACTAATTTCATGGTTTATCCTAGTTTGAGAACTCAACATTAGGATGGGCTATAATTAGTTTACGATAGCAAAACAACAAGGTTCAAACTATTTATATGGTGATGATATTTCCTGCTGTGAGACTATGAAAGTGCAGATTATCATGGGGTCATCTTCTGATATGCCTATCGCAGAAAAAGCAAAAGCAATCTTCGAGGAATTTGGAATTTCCTATGATGTCAGGATTGCATCCGCGCATCGAACACCAGAGATGTTACGAAGCATTGTCGAGAAAAACGATGCAGACATCTTTATTGGGATCGCTGGTCTTTCCGCTGCGCTCCCTGGGACCATTGCCGCTCATACGATTAAACCCGTCATAGGGGTCCCAGTGAGTGGAAAGGTCAACCTCGACGCGATCCTTTCGATTGTGCAAATGCCTCCTGGAATTCCCGTCGGGGCAGTCGGACTGGACCGGGGAGAAAACGCAGCATTGCTTGCAGTGGAAATTCTTGCAGTCCGTGACAAAAAACTGGGAAAAAAATTATTAAATTACCGAAAGAAGATGCGGGAGAAGACTGTGTCAAAATAGAGGTTTTAACAGATGTTTAACGCAGAGAAATTCATAGAAAAAACCATTTCAATTCTCCAAAAAGAAATCAAGGGAAAAGCGCTCATAGCTTTCTCTGGGGGAGTGGACAGTACCGTCTGCGCTGCGTTAGTCAACAAGGCTATTGGCAAAGGCCTTATTGCTGTCCACGTCAACACCGGGTATATGCGTAAAAATGAGCCTGAACAGGTGAAAAAGATGATGGAGGACATGTCATTAAATTATCGGTTCGTTGACGCAAGCAAGGAGTACTACCTTGCCTTACAAGGTGTAGAAGATCCGGAGAGGAAACGAAAAATCATCGGGGAAAAGTTCATCAGAATCTTTGAAAACGTTGCACGAAAGGAAAAAATCGAGTATCTTGTTCAGGGGACCATTGCACCTGACTGGATTGAATCCGGCGGGGGGTTACGTGACACCATTAAATCCCATCATAACGTAGGGGGGTTACCATCGGACATGGAACTTACGCTTGTAGAGCCTCTGCGTGATTTGTACAAAGACGAAGTGCGAAAAGTCGCCCGTACCCTGGGGTTACAGGTGTCTGAGCGACAGCCGTTCCCTGGCCCGGGACTTGCCATCCGTATCATCGGTGAAGCAACACCAGAACGCACCGAACTTGTTCGAGAAGCATGCGACATTGTTGAACAGGAGATCGAACGTGCATCGAAGCAAGGAATCATGGTACGCCCCTGGCAGTATTTTGCAGTGTTAATCCCTATACGAACCGTTGGAGTACATGGGGACAAACGAGCATATGGCAATACGATTGCGATTCGTGCAGTGCAGAGTGTTGATGCGATGACCTGCCATTATAGTACAATCCCACATGAAGTGCTTGATGAAATTTCAACGAAAATTACCAATACTCTTAAAGAGAAGGTAAATCGGATTGTCTATGATGTGACAAACAAACCACCGGGTACTGTAGAGTGGGAATAGCCGTATGGTCCGTATCTATGTTATCGACAATGGCGGGCAATGGACACATCGTGAATGGCGAACGCTTCGCGACCTTGAGGTAGAGACACGCATTGTTCCCAATAGTACCTTGTTTAAGGATTTACAAAATGAAGACGTACACGGACTTGTTTTGTCTGGCGGTGCCCCGCGAATAGGGCTGGATAGTAGTCTTGGTAATTGCGCGGAATACCTTGACAAAGCATCTTTCCCGATTCTTGGGATATGCGCAGGGCATCAGTTCATGGCACGTCATTTCGGTGGTATGGTAAAACCATCAACGCTACCCGAGTTTGGACAGGTTGAACTAACGTTATGTGTTGAGGATGACCCGTTGTTCAAAGGGGTGGTAAAAAAATCAATCGTCTGGGAATCACACAATGACGAGGTGACGGTTTTACCACCGGATTTCATTACACTTGCGGAAAGTGAGAATTGTAAAATCCAAGCGATGCGATATAATAAAAAACCGTTCTATGGCCTTCAGTTTCATCCTGAGGTAGAGCATACGCAATTCGGAGATAAAATCTTTAAGAATTTTATACAGCTGTGCGAAGAATAGTCCTACTTTTTTTTTGGACGGAGAGTTTTGTATAATGTCTCTAAAAGGACAATAAGCAAAAAGAAAAAAATTACGAGCCCTACAAAACCACCCAGTAAATATTCAAGCAAGGAAGGAAAAAAGCTGCCTGTAGATATGAGGAAAAAAAAGACAATAGAAAGAACAATTGCTACGATAATTTCAAGAAGATAGCGTTTCTTTGCAGGAGAAGTTAAAATGGTGTCTTCTTGATTACCCATCTCTGCTATCTCTTCTTGTTCTTTCGTCTGTTTTTCTACGTCAAATGACTTGTTGTCTTTTATTTCATCTGTTTCTTTCAGCTGCTGTGGTTTTTTCTTATTACATAACGCGTCAAGGAACCTCTGATAAGCATCCTCCGACTCGAAGACAAGGGAGGCTCCTTGATAACCACAGTCCCGACAGACCTCTTTCCATGAAGACAAACCAAAGATAATGCCATCGCCAAGAGTTCCAATACCGATATTCTTACTCCCACAATTCGGACACGCGGTTATTTCCATTAAACATACCACTCCTTATTTCCATCGTTTGAAAAGGCAGTGCTCTATCCCGAGTTGATCAAAGACCTTCCCAACGATGAAATTCACAAGGTCTTCGATTTTCTCTGGTTTGTGATAAAACGCAGGCATCGCAGGGACAATGACCGCCCCTGCTTGTTTTGCCGCAAGCATATTTTTTATCCCTGGTAAATCAAGTGGTGTTTCGCGGAGAACAAGAATCAACGGTCTTCCTTCCTTTAGGCAACAGCTTGCTGCCCGTGACGTGAGGGTATCACCAAAACCATTTGCGATGGCAGAGAGTGTTTTCATGCTACAGGGGATACCTATCATACCGTCAAGATGAAAGGATCCGCTTGCCGGACCAGCATAGACATCATCGTTTTCGTAGACGACATGTGCTTGGGTCTTGATGACGGGATACGTATAGGTCGTCTCATGTTGAAGAATTTTTTTTGCTCCCTCTGATACGACAAGATGGACTTCGTGTCCCAGTTTGTTTAGTTCTTGTAATAATCTGATTCCATAAATACTTCCGGAGGCACCTCCGATGCTTACAAAATATCTCATATCCTACCGTCCTTCTATGGCGGCAATGATATCCGCAAGTGTTGTTTTAAAATGCTTGTCCTTTTCAATGGCAGTCCCTGTGATGATGATGTCTGCTCCCGCGCGTACTTTTTCTTTCGCAGTCTGTGCGCTTCGGATGCCGCCACCGACAAGAAGAGGGATTGACAGGTCAGCCTTCACTGCTTGGATCATCTCGTCAGGAACCGGTGTAGGCGCTCCAGAGCCTGCTTCGATGTAGAAAAATTTCATACCAAGGTACTCTGACGCAAGAGCATAGCCAACTGCGGTTGCAGGATCGTCTCGTTTGATTAAATCAGCTTGTCCGATACGCCCCGCGGTCATTCCTGGTTCAACGATGACGTATCCCATGGAGATAGGCTCAAGACCAGAATATTTGACAAACGGTGCCCCTTTGACATGCTCCCTGATGACGTACCCGAGATTGTTGGAGTTCAGAAGGCTCATGAAGAAAACCGCGTCAGCGTATTTACTAAGGAATTTAGCCCCAGAGGGAAAGAGGATAACCGGGAGATCTGAGGTTTT
>MUGE01000192.1:0-4133 GCA_002900545.1 Thermoplasmata archaeon M11B2D
GCATTCTTCCCCAGCGGTTGCTCAAGGGCGGGTCTATGTCGGCTCAGGTGATCATAAGGTGTACTGTTTTGATGCGGCCACGGGAGTGAAACTCTGGGAGTTTCCCACAGCAATGCAGGTGGGATCGTCTCCTGCGGTAGTACATGGGAAAGTATACATCGGTTCTCAGGATGGGAATGTTTACTGCCTCAACGCTACAACAGGGGCACCGGTCTGGTCCTACCCCACCCAAGCTCAGATCGAATCGTCTCCTGCAGTAATCGATGGAAACGTGTATATCGGTTCAGCAAAAATGTACTGTCTTAATGCAGAAACAGGGGCTCATATCTGGGACAGTCAACCAAACTTTTTATATTCGTCTCCCGCGGTCTGGAATAATCGCATCTACTGCGGTTCAGTTGATAGAGTATATTGTCTGGATGCTACAAATGGATTACTCATCTGGCAATACCAAGTTGGTCCAGGTGACTTAGGGATGTGGTCCTCACCAGCAATCGCCGATGAAAAAGTCTATATTGGCGGACGGGATGGGAGCGTGTACTGTCTGGATGCGAACTTCGGAGAAAAATTATGGGATTATCAGACAGGATTTCCAGGGTTTCCGATTTTTTCTTCCCCTGCGGTTGCTCAAGGCAGAGTCTATATCGGTGATAATCTTGGGACACTTACCTGTTTTGGGGAAGCGAACAATCCCCCGCTTACACCCCATATTTATGGACCAGAGAGCGGAGTTATAAACACAGAGTATCGGTTCTTCACCGATGCGATAACAGACCCAGACGGTGACCTTCTCTACTGTATATGGGACTGGGGCGATGGGACCATGAGCCAGTGGCTTGGTCCATATCCCCCAGGTCAGATCATTAGTGAGTCGCACATCTGGACTGATGCCGGTGCCTACGAGATTCGTGCGAAACTAAAAGATAGTTTTGGAATCGAGAGCAACTGGTCTGACCCCCATTCAATCATACTCATTGAAAACACGCCACCTGATGCCCCGGTCATAACAGGACCGACATATGGAAAAGCGGGCGTCACCTATCTTTACGGCTTCAAAACAACAGATCCAGAGAATCACGACGTGTTCTACTATATTGACTGGGGTGATGGAACCAACAGTAGCTGGATTGGCCCCTTTGTATCAGGGGTTGACATCACCGAATCACATACCTGGGCTAAAAAAGGAACCTACACGATACAAGCAAAAGCCAAAGACATCTATGGTGCCGAAAGCGACCAGGCTACATTACGTGTTACAATGCCAGTTTCATACACCGTAGTTTTCACACTGTTCTTGAATCACTATGTCGAACACCTCCTCTATATATTCCCCCGACTCCGACACGTTCTAGGATGCTAACCTTCATATCGTTTTTTCGTTACTTACTTCTCTTTTGTGTAATTCCGCATAAAAATAACTATACATCCCGACATCCCAAGAGGTGAGTTCTGTAAACCCGTATGGCTGTAGAACTTCCAGGGAAATGTTTTAAAACAACCCAAAGCATTAAAACCATCGAGTAGTGACACCTATGATGAAGAACATATCAACAGTGTTGATTTTTCTTTTTGTTTTTTTTGTAGGCTTTGTCGCGGGTTTTTTCATAGGTCAGCTGCCTCCTTCATCTCCGGACATAGTTGATTCGGATCACGATGGCTATCCGGATACTGTCGATGACGGCCCCTACGATGCCCGGTATCATGAAAAAAACAAGACCGCAGAACTACGATTAAATATTGGTGAACTATGGACACAAGAGGAACTTGCTCCAGCTATAGGACCACAATACTCGGGGATCCTGCTAACGATATACACCTCTGGCCCTGACATTGATGTGGAATTATTTACCCAATCAAACGAGACGATTAATTCCGTCTGGACTTATCGGTATGATGGGATGGACCCAGAGGTATTACATGAGTATTTGTATTTTTTCAACCAAGATACCCAAGAACTCTTCGACAAATTGGTGCTGACAAATCCCTCACCCGCTGATAGCTTTAGCGTCACAGTCATCCTCTATACTCTTCGATAGAAACCTGGAGCATGAATCCGGTTGGAAACGGTGACGATTTCCCTGTCATATCACTTTTAGGGGGGTGAGACGTTGCTTTTCAGGCCCCGCCCCAAAGAAAGTTTTAAATAACTTAGGGTTGTTCTTTTTTCTAGGGGTAGGAAAGATATGGATAAGAAACCTCTGATAGTGGTAAGTATCTGTGTTGTGGTTCTTCTTGGTCTGGGTTCATGCATTCCGGTTTTAGCAAGTGAAGGGAAACCAGACTTGATTATCATAGGAGTATCATCTATGTTCATATTAGGTGATCTTCCCCTTCTGACATGTACGATTAAGAATAATGGAACCGGCCCTGCGTATGACTTTTTCATAGAGGCGAAAGGTGGACGTTTCCTTTTACACAAACGAAATACCTATTACAACGAAGGTCTTGACGCAGGCAGTACTGTTGAAAAAGGGATATTTACCCCGGGTCCTTACTGTGGTATCTATCGCCTGCACCTATATATCAGCACAAACACCACTGAAGAAAATACCAGTAATAACTACTTCTACAATTCCTACTTTATTATCTGCTTAACCGTGTTGCATGTGTGGGTCTTCGAAGAATTACCGTAATAAAAAAGGAAGGAACAAAATGAAAAGGAAAGGGGTTACAGTTGGAATCATCCTCTTGTTCATGACAACCTGTATCGTTCCAGCGATAGCACAACATACAGAGAGACAATCTTCAAGAGGGACCTGGTTGTATGTCGGTGGGAGCGGACCAGGGAACTACACGAAGATTCAGGATGCAATTGATGATGCAAACTATGGTGATACAGTATTTGTATACGCAGGTATCTATTATGAAAATATCACAATTTACCGCGAAATTACGGTACTGGGGGAAAACAAAGATACTACCATCATCGATGGCTATGAAACAGATGATGTAGTCTATATCACAAGAAATGGAATACATTTTTCTGGTTTCACGGTTCGAAACGGGTCGTTATTTGGAGGTGCAGGCATTATGGTCCTTCCCTATGACGGTAGTGTTGAAATCACCAATGTCCATGTGACCGATAATGCCATTGGCGTAGTACTCAAATCTGGAACAGGAACTCTTCTTCATGATACGGTTATCAATAATAATACAGAGACAGGCGTATATGTCCACTCATATCGATCGGAAATTCTAAACAATACTATAACGAACAACCGTCTTTTCGGTATTGTGTTGTTAGCTGAAGAAGTCGATGACACAATCATTAAACAGAATGTTATCTCCGGTTCACGGGACGGAATTTGGATTAGTGACTTTTATGAAACATCAAATATTGAAATCACAAATAATGTAATCATGAATTCATCAAACTATGGGATAAAGTTAGGGACTATAGACTCTAAGATACAGGGGAATTGTGTTTGTAACAATTCCATTGCTGTTGCTTTGGTAGGTGCAGAGCGTACTGATATTCGAGATAATACATTTCTCAATAATACGCAAGGGTTGTTGATTGTTGGAACAGGAACAAATCGTATTCACCGAAATAATTTTATACAAACATTTTTTAGTCACCTTCCGTTCGAGAATGCTCGGAATTACTGGTATCATAATTATTGGGATGCGCATCACCTTCCGCTGCCAAAACCCATCATGGGACAAAAGGTCATATGGATACCATTTTTAATTTTGTTTAATATCAGCTGGGTACAATTTGATTTCCTTCCAGCATTAAAACCCTATGATTTCCCCGGGATGAAACCATGGAAATGAAAGAAATCTTCGTATTAGGAGTTATTCTTCTCTTCATCGGTGTCGCAGTCGCACCAAGCATCAACCAGAGTGTCGTCACAGCATCCCGAGAGGATGACCTGGTGGACGTAACCACACATGCCTGCGGTATCCACGGGTATAATGATACCACGGTGAAACTCACCAGAGAACAATACAAGAATTTAGAAGAGTATCTTGTCGAATTCAGAGCAAAGTTGAACCAGACAACATCAAGGGAAGAGGCAGTCCCTATCTTCAAGGACGCTGTGGTAGAGTTGGACACGTATGGGTTGTTGCCGGAGGGGATGAGTGTTAAACTGGCTCAGAGATTGGTGACTGGGGGACATTTCTATGAA
>MUGE01000193.1:0-3563 GCA_002900545.1 Thermoplasmata archaeon M11B2D
CTCAAATGATCTGTTCATAAATCATTGTCTATAATTTTTTATTTGTATCATCTTCTTTATAATTAATTTCATACAGATCGCTTCGTCTATCCTTTAACGTGAGCACACTCCCAAATAACCGATGTTTTTTTAGGAGATTAATGTCTAAATCCTGGAATATCAATGTTTCAATGTTAGGAGAGCACTCCGCTGCAATACCATCTTTATGAAAAGGAATATCCGAAGGAGTAAAAATGGCTGACTGGGCATAATTAATGTCAAGATTTTTTACCCGGGGAAGATTCCCAACGCACCCAGCTATAGCGACATATATTTGATTTTCAACGCAACGTGCCTGCGCACAATACCGAATCCGTAGATACGCTCTTCGTTCATCAGTATTAAACGGAACAAATATGATATTTGCTCCTTTCTCAACAGCAATACGTGCAAGTTCTGGGAATTCGATATCATAACACACTAAGATAGCTATTTTCCCTTTATCCGTGTCAAAAACCTGGACCTTGTTCCCTGGTTTTACCCCCCACCATCTACTCTCACTAGACGTAATATGGATTTTATACTGTTTTCCTATGGTTCCATTTCGCAAAAACAGATAGGAAATATTATAGAGATTATCATCCTCAATCGTAAAATGGGAACCACCAATAATATTGATGTTGTATTTCACCGCAAGCTTTGTAAATAATTGTAAATATTCAGGAGTGAATTTCGATAACTCCCGCATTGCTTTCGCGGGACGAGAGAGTTTTAGGAACGATAACAATTGTATAGTAAAGATTTCAGGAAACACAATAAAATCACAGTCGTACTCTGAAGCAACATCTACAAAATATTCACAGTGATTCGCAAAATCCGTAAAATCCTTCACGACCCGCATTTTGTATTGTAACACACACACTCGTACAGAGGAATCTGGTGAGACATCTTGTTCGGCAACCGGGATGTAATCAACATTCACCCATTCCAATAACGTTGCATAGCCTTTTGATTGTTTATCATGCGGTAAATAATTCGGGATCAATCGTTTTAATACGAAATCATTCGCAATTTGAACCGTGAGCACAGGATCATAAATCTTTTTGTCCACTACTTTTTGTACGTAGTCTCGTGCACTCATTTTTCTTGCATGTTTATAATATCCGGGAATGCGACCGGCGATGATAATTCGTTTAAGATTTTTTTTCCGAGTGAGCTGTTTCCGCTCCTCATATAATCTTCGTGCAAGCTTCATACTACGAAACGCTGGATCAACCATTATTTCAATCCCATAAAGAGTCCGTCCTGTTGGGTCATGATTCGTGATATAACCACTACTGGTCATTTCCCGCCAACTTTGCGTTTCATCATATTCATTCATATGAAGCATCAAACTACAGGAGGAGGCAATAATCTTTTTATCATGCGTGATACAGAATTGTCCATCTGGAAAAATAGTAATTAAACTTTCAAATTGTTCTTTTTTCCAGGGTTTCATACCCGGGAAACACTGCTTTTGAAGAGAGACAACATTGTCATAATCCGTCTTTCGTAATTTCCGTAGTTTTATACGTCTTTCAAAACTCTTTAGATCTATTTCTGTCATACTTTTATAATTAATACATTAATTGTATCTAAATCTTCCTACATTGTCACCGTAATTCCACTAGATATTTTTTTAGTGTTTTTGACTTATGGAATCTCCGATGGTGATCCATTACTACGTCTTATTGTTATGAGAAAAAGATCAATAGTGTCAAACAGCAACCCAGTCACGATAGCATCAAGGAAAAAAGGGAGTATCCACCGTATTTGGAAATACGCCCTGCGAGTACCAAGGAAACGCAATGATATCGTTTATTGTCATTTCTGGTGAATCGTTTTTTCTAAAAAGAGGTTAGAGAGTTGGTTCCATTCCGATTTACTAAAAAATAACAAAGTATATTAGATATAACGTTCATAGGATGCTTAGGTAGGAGAGAAAAGCATGGATCTTCAAGACATCACTTCATTTTTATCAACACCGATACCCATGACGAATTTAACGATTGGAAACATCATCATTACCCTATTAATTTTAATTATTGGCTACCTCCTAGTAGCGTTTGTCGTACGATATATTCGTCGTGCTATGACCAAAGCGAATATGGAAAAAATCCTCATAGAATTTATGAGTAGAACAGCAAAGATATTACTCTTAATTGTTGTTTTAATAGTTGCAGTCAGTACTCTAGGCCTTGATGTCGGTGCCGGATTAGTCAGCATCTCTGTTGTCTTCGGTTTTGTCATCGGTTTTGCGTTTCAAGATATGCTTGGAAATCTCGCTGCAGGGTTCATGATAGCGTTGACAAAACCATTTAGAGTGGGCGATTATGTCGATGCTGCAGGGAACTCAGGATCTGTTCAACATGTGGGTGTGAGTAATACGACACTGCTTACTATTGATAACAAAAAGGTTGTCATCCCGAATTCCAAAGTCTGGGGAGATGCGATAACAAATTATACTGCAATGAACACGAGGATGATTGACCTTGTCGTTGGAATAAGTTACAATGATGACATTGGTAAAGCAATAACGATAGCGTCAGATGTTATGAAAAACCATGAGAAAGTGTTACCAGACCCATCACCACTCGTCGCAGCAAATGAACTTGGTGATTCGAGTGTCAATCTTGTTTTACGTCCTTGGGTAAACACCAGTGATTATTGGCCAGTGAGAAGGGAGCTTATCCAACACATTAAAGAGGCTTTCGATGAAGCTGAGATTAGCATTCCCTACCCGCAGAGAGATGTTCATTTCTTCAAAAAATAAAAGATGAAGTAAGTTTCCTCTTACTCGTTTCCTTTTTCCTCTTTGCCTTCGAAACTCTGCTTAAACCCGTCTTCAAACTTTTTGCCGATCTCCTCCCCGTACCGCTCCATCTCATCTTTATGCCGAGAGCTCCAGGACGCCCAGACAGCACCTAAAAACCCACCGCTGATCAAAAGAACCACAAGAAGAATCGCAAGATACTGCCAGAAATTTAAATCCGTCCACAGAAACCAAAACCCATAAATCAACACCACCAACAGGCCAAACCCGTAACAGATGGACCCAAGGATCCTCCATAAAAACCCCTTGACTCGAAACAGCTCCCGATCCTTCTTAGACAGGACCCGAAGAGACCAAAACGCCCACGACCCACCAAGCACCACGGTCATCACTAGAACAGACAGCAGGATGACAGCGAACTTCTCATTTGCCTGAAAACCTCCAGAGTAGAACGCTAAAAAAAGGATGACAAACACAAGCCATCCGATTACAACCACTCCAGAAAAACCAGCCTTTACCATTCCATGTTCAAATTTCTTTTCATCCATGGCACTCGTACCACCACGCAAGAACACTTCGCAGTATTTAGGATTTTTGCTGTGACGTGACATCCAGATAGACAGGAAGGATACGGATGCCGTTCACTATGTAAACCCTTTAGCACATCCGTGGACGGTAGAAACATTCCAAAACGAAAAAAACCAGCTGTTTTTACGACCTGTACTAACGCCAAACAAAAAAAAAAAGAAGGGGGCTATTGCGGCCTTTGCTT
>MUGE01000194.1:0-3549 GCA_002900545.1 Thermoplasmata archaeon M11B2D
CCTGGTGTTGTTGCACTCGCTTCTTTTATAACATCTAATTGGTTTAACACTACCAGCGTTGATAATACCATTGTCAGTACTACCAAGGTAGCTATTATTTTGTTTGCTTTCATTTTTTTCATGTCCTCCTAAATTCATCTTGCATATTGCTTCATGAAAGTCTGGAAAAACACTGGGTTCACACCGTGAACCACCATATAAGTCCCTCTCTAGTGTAGATGTAGGTAACTTATATCTGTGTCCTCACCGGACCTCAGGTGACGTAAATATCTACCTTGTTTATATACATTACGATTTTCCTTCCTTATCTTATAAACAACTATTGGTATAAAATTTAGATTAATCGCTTAAATCATTTATGCTTGCTTTTGTTTTTATCTTCGAAAAATTCTATAAATGTACCACGCTTTCCTTCCAACTGCGCATTCATCAAACCCACAGCCTGCCGAAGCTTTTCTTGCGAATCTGTTTTATAGAAGATCTTTACTTTTTTTAACCATAGAGTCTTCCCACAGCGGATGCATTTTGTCGTTTTTGAAAAAAGATCTACGCCTTTGACAAGTCTGCAGTACGGACAGACAATCACACCAAATCTCATACAAGCCACCCGTGACAAACAAACCTTAACTAATAAATATACCTATTATTATGTGGGCTTGACAGGTTCCACCCCGCCTTAGCTCAGTCTGGCTGGAGCGGCCGGCTGTAGACTCTATGGCCGTAACCGGCAGGTCCCCGGTTCAAATCCGGGAGGCGGGACTTTCCTTCTTTCTGTAGAAATTCTGGTGAAAACCTCCATAATATTTATTCATATACTCATCTATATGTTATTTGTACAATGACAAAGAAGAAAACGCAGGCACTCTGTGTTCCCCTCAGTAGCGCTGAATCAGTACGAAGAGCTCTTCGCCACCAGCAGCTTCTGCGAAATGATGTAGCGCCCATAAAGGATGAAACATGCATTTATTTTCCAATTAAGAAAGTGCCAACGGATGTAACCGGTTACACCGTTGTTACCAAAGTATTCGAAATGCGACATAGAAAACCTCGTTCCTACAAAGGACTCCTCAAGTTACCAGAAAAATATATGGATGAGCTTCCAACATCATATGATATCGTAGGAAAAATTATTCTGATTAAGCTTCCAAAAACTCTTACTAAGTATAAGGAGGACATCGGGAACGCTTTACTGGAGACACATAAAAATATACAGACCGTCTGTCTCATTGACCCGGTCTCAGGGGAACTTCGCATAAGAACCATCACGATTATAGCTGGAAAGACCCAAACCCTTACGACCCATACCGAATATGGACTATCATTTGATGTGGATGTCGCAACAACCTATTTTTCTCCACGACTCGCATCAGAAAGAAAACGAATCACAACCCTTGTAAGACCAGGGGAAACCGTAGTGGACATGTTCGCAGGTGTCGCACCGTTCTCCATCATGATTGCGCGGTTTTCAAAACCAAAGAAGGTCTATGCAATCGATAAAAACAAAGAAGCAATAAGATTAGCACGACAGAACATCAAGAAAAACCATGTCCTTGATATTGTTGAAATAATCCATGCTGATGCAAATGACGCTGTAAAAATGCTTCCTGAAAAAGCTGACCGGATCATCATGAACCTCCCGTTCTTAGCCTATAGGTTTTTTTCAACTGCGTTGTCAATCGCTGCCCCATTCTGTAAAATCCATTACTACGATATATTACAAGAAAAAGAGATAAAGGAAAGGATTTCTTTTTTAAAGAAGATTGCAGCAGATAAGAAGTATATTTTATCAGATATAAAAGTTCATACAATAAAATCCTATGCACCAAGAGAATTTTATATAGGGTTAGATATTACCGCTACGAAACATGCCGACGTAGCTTAGCCCGGTTGAGCGGCTGACTTGTAATCAGCAGGTCGGGGGTCCAAATCCCTCCGTCGGCTCCATTTCCTATTTTTTCTCCTGTTAAACATGGTGAAAACCACGATCTCAGAAATCGGCTTTTGACCCTTTTAATCCTACAATCAAAATCGATCATCTACACAAAAAAAATTTGTTTCAAATCGTGTCACTGCTTTCTTAATATGAATGAAGAAAATATACAGGAAGATTTTCTGATATCAGAAATGCGTTAGGAGTTCAGCGATATTTTTCAACAAATTCTTTTTTTTGTATTATTTTTGGCTTTGCACATAAAGTAGTAGGTTTATGTGCAAAAATCAATTCTGCACATAAACTCATTTCACATCATCGATAATTTCTAACAGTCTTTTTTCAACTCAGCTTAGAATTTATCATAGGTTTTATTCCCAGGATGCAACCTCTTTTCTACCTTTTGTTCCCCTATAAAAAGAATATCCTTAGAAGAACTTCCAGACATAGAGCCGTTGACACCAGCACCAGCAGGGCGACACCAACAACCAGACCTTTCCGTAACACTCCCTATTTTTCCCCCAATCAATGATATTACATCACAGTTCTCCTATAAACACGTTTTATATCCCCCCAGTGAGGTCTATCTATGGAGGCATTAAAAAACATCAGAAGTGGAGCGGAGCGGAATTAAAACAATTTCCAGATATACACCATTTTATCATTACGGTTCCCCCTGGTGTCGTAGACACGGATGAGGAAATCTTGATCAAACGGTGGCAGATGACGTTTCCAGACCCATTCATACGGGGGAGACCGGTCCGTGTATTTCAAGTCTCCATCGTAATAGAACTCCACCCGGTCGATACCAGCATCCACCTGGGTTGCATTGATGATGAACGTGATCCGCCCGATGACGATTATGCGTGGGGACGGAGGAAGGTTGCAAATCTTTATATTAAAAATATAAAGAGAGTCTTTTAACGGTTTGATCACCGTGATCTTCGGCAATGGATAGCCGATCTCAACGGCTGCGGTGTCACTGCTGTGATTCCCGGTGTCGTCCGTCACGGTCAGGACCGCGGTGTAATTCCCCCGATGAGCATACGTATGCGTTGGGTTCTGGTCGTCACTGGTGTTCCCATCGCCGAACTCCCAGTGGTAGCTGGTGTAGGGTGGGGTGCCGCCGAATGCTTCACCGGTGAATTGCAAAGGTTCGGTCATGGCGCCATGGTAGGGGCCGTATGCCTCGGCACGTAACGGACCCAGGCCGAACGCATGAAGAAACCCATACACAAAAAGACCATACTCTTCCGAGCCGACATATACCCGGTCATCCGGACCGATCGATGGTGAGGACCGGACCTGCGCGATCGTGAGCTGCTTCCGCCACTTCTCGGTCCCATCCGGGTTCACCGCGACAAGCGAACCCCCCGCGCTCACATAGATCGTGCCGTCCGCGGAGACTGCGGGGACCGTCCCATAGATGGAACCCTGGACATCTGCACTCCATTTCAACGTCCCATCTGGATTGAACGCCCGGAGCTGCTCCGTGCCCACGTAGATCGTCCCATTTTCTGCGAGGGCGACGCCAGCGGCAGCGATGCTCCCTCCGGTTGGCACCCGCCAGTTCATCGTCCCATTCGGATACAACGCGTAGAGGTACCCGTCGAACGAGG
>MUGE01000195.1:0-3538 GCA_002900545.1 Thermoplasmata archaeon M11B2D
GTTTACACCCTGGACTACCGGGGTATCTAATCCCGTTTGCGCCCCAGGGCTTCGTCCCTCACCGTCAGACTCGTTCTAGCTAGACGCCTTCGCCACCGGTGGTCCCCCTAGGATTACAGAATTTCACCTCTACCCCAGGAGTACCTCTAGCTTCTCCCGATCTCAAGTCCATCAGTCTACCCGGAATTCGTACGGTTAAGCCGTACGATTTACCCAGGCATTTAATGAACCGGCTACGGACGTTTTAGGCCCAATAATAGCGGCCACCACTTGAGCTGCAGGTATTACCGCGGCGGCTGGCACCCGTCTTACCCAGCTCTTACTCTCTCTGTTTTTTAGACAAAGAAACAGCTGACTCTTACGAGCCAGCACTTGGGATTCCCTCGTCGTGCTTTCGCACAGTGCGAAGTTTTCGCGCCTGCTGCGCCCCGTAGGGCCTGATATCGTGTCTCAGATATCATCTCCGGGCTAATGCTCTCACAGCCCGTATCCGTCGTAGGCTAGTCAGGTATTTACCCTAACTACGACCTGATAGTCCGCAGACTTATCCTTAGGCGATAAATCTTTCAATTTAAAAGCATTCCAGCATTCTAAATCTATGGAGTATTATTCTCAGTTTCCCGAGGGTATCCTCCACCTAAGGGCAAATTATCTACGTGTTACTGAGCCGTTTGCCGAGGGCCGAACCCTCACGACTCGCATGGCTTAGTCGAATCCCAATAGCAGTGACCTCTGGCAGGATCAACCAGAATCTGGCACACTATTATTAGTTATTATGAATTGGTGGGTGAATTAAATATCACCAACACGTCGATCGTCAGATTCAAGAGTGCGCAAGACGTCTACCTCAGAGCGTCTTGATTTTCTTGAACCTCCACATCCATTCTGTCGCCCAAATCTGAGATGGCCCATTCATCGAATGTCGCAATGACATAGTCTCATAGGCCGACCGGAATGATCCGGGACTGTATATTTATGAGGTTATTGTTCGAGGTAACCTCACGGTATATAATTATCATATATAAATCTTACATATATTTTTTGCGCTTCCAAAACACGAAGATTTAAATAGTGAGACGTGTTGCCACGAGACATTCAGTGAGGTAAAAGTATAGTCAAAACAGTCGTTTATTGCAATAAGAACGGTTTAGAGGAAATGGATTTGCTGTTTTAGATTTGGATTACGTAACATCTGGTTTCTTACAAAAAGGAGGCTTTCTAAAAGTGCAAAATTAGAGATATACAACTTAACACACTAATAGAACCGTTCGCAGAAATTCTGTGCGACGATACGATCCTTTGTATAAAACGTAAAACCATGTCCATTAAAAAAATCATGTATTATGATTTTCCCTAATAACAGAGTATGGACTGAGCGGGATTTGAACCCGCGGCCTCCGCCTTGCGAAGGCGGCGATCTTCCGCTGATCTATCAGCCCTTCTTTGGAAAAAGGATAAAAAAGAAAGAGTATTTGATTGTTTGCTTTGATGTTTTTTATTTCACTTGGATAAGCTGACGTTGTTTTGCTGCCTTGAGTGCTTCAACTACAGCAAGTTTCTCTCCCATCATAAATTTCTCTAATGCACCCCCACCCGTGCTGATATGGGAGATCTTCTGACGTAGTTTCATCTGTTCAATCGCAGCGACGGTATGTCCGCCACCTGCGATAGAAAACGCATTGGATTGACTGATGCATTTGAATACCTCCTCGGTTCCTTTTCTAAACAAAGGATTCTCAAACACCCCACACGGTCCAGAGATAAAAATCGTCTTTGCAGTCTGTAATATTCTTATGTAGTTTTGAATCGTCTGTTCCCCGATGTCGAAAAGGTTGTTGTCCACAGGTAACTCGTTTACGGATATTTCCTTGCGCTTTCCGTTTTCCTCAATCGCAAAATCAACGGGAAGATGGATTTGGTTTTGGAACTTTTGATAGACAGCTTGTATTTTAGAAAAAACCTCTGGTGTACCCTCTTCACCAAATGCCTGTTCGTTTTTCACACCAAGGTTTTCACCTTTAGCTTTTAAAAATGCATTCGCCGTCAGTCCTGTGAGAAGGACATAATCAGCGGTCTTATTTGTCAAGAGCCGATCAATGGTAACAATACTGTCAGCAAATTTCGCTCCTCCAAACAGAAATACACTTGGTTTTTCAGGGTTGCTTACAATTTTTTCAAGTGAGGAAAGTTCTTTTTCCATAAGTCGACCCGCTGCTGAGGGAAGCACCGCGGTAAAACCAGTCAATGAACATTGTGGTCGATGTGCCGCAGCAAACGCGTCATTGACAAAGTAGTCAGCAAGCGGAGCAAGCTGTTGTACTAAATCGGATTGGGCGTGTTCCTGTGGTTTTTTCTTCTCGGTTTCCGCCGGGTATCTTCTGACGTTATCAAGGAAAACAACGTCTCCAGGTCTCATTTCTTTTATCGCTGTTTTTGCCTTTTCACCATAAATATCATCAACAAATTTGACCGGTTTTCCAAGGAGTTTTTGCAGCGTCTCTGCATGTTTTTCCAGTGAGATAAAATCCCAGCTTCCCTGTTTTCCTTGATGTGCAAGAATCACTGTCTTTGCGTTCTTGCTGACAAGCTCTTTGATAGTTGGCAGCGCAAGTCTGATTCGTGTATCATCTGCAATCATGAGTGTTTTTTTATCCAGCGGCATGTTGAAATCTACGCGTAGTAAAATGGTTTTGTTTTCAACATTAAAATCATCTAACGTGTTATAGTCTTTCATGTCATAAACCTCCTCTGAGAACCGATATCAGGTGTTTTTATTTAAAGATATAGTTTTGTTGTTTATAAATAAAGGAAAAAAATGCCAAAATCCGTTATGATTGGTGTCGTTAGTTTTTGTATGTCTCTATTGGAACCATTTGCTCATTGTAGATGTAATTGATAAGATCAACGATCCGGCATGAGTACCCCCATTCGTTATCATACCATGAGAATATCTTGGCAAGGGTCCCTTTCTCACCGATAATCTTCGTCATCAATCCATCGATAATTGCTGAATGTGGGTTGCCGACCACATCAACTGAGACCAGCGGCTCTTCTGTGTATTGCAGGATGCCTTTTAAGGATGTCTTGGCCGCCTCTTTGAATGCGTTGTTTAATTCAGAGGTTGTCGCTGGTGTTTTCAGCACGCAGGAAAAATCCGTAATTGATCCATCCGGCGTAGGAACACGGAGTGCGATGCCGTCGATTTTTCCTTTCAAATCAGGAATGACCAACGACACTGCCTTGGCAGCTCCTGTTGTCGTTGGGATAATCGAAACTGCTGCCGCTCTTGCTCTGCGCAGATCCTTATGCGGGAAATCAAGGATCCGTTGATCACCGGTGTATGAATGTACTGTGGTCATAAATCCTTGTTCGATACCGAATTTTTCATGCAGGACTTTTACTGGTGGTGCGAGGCTATTTGTTGTACAGGATGCCATGGAAATAATATGGTGTTTGTTAGGGTCGTACATCTTCTCGTTTACACCTAACACGACTGTGAGATCAGGGTCTTTCCCAGGAGCTGAGATAATAACTTTTT
>MUGE01000196.1:0-3516 GCA_002900545.1 Thermoplasmata archaeon M11B2D
ATATCGACATTTTCAACCAGCATAGGTATTGTAAGGGTTCACCATTAAAAATATAAGGAAACTTCACATAGGATATGGTTATAGAATGACAAAGGAAGATGTGTTCGATAAATCAAAAAAAATGGAAAATTCCCATATGGTACAGAATAGTACTGTACCTGAGGAAAAAACGATTCATTTTCATGACACTATCGATACGTTTTTAGATAAGCTAGATAGAGAACGACTCCAGGAAACTTTGTCAAGTTTAAAAAAAACACAACAACAGGACCTTAATTCAAGCCTCATTTCTGATAATAAAAGCCAACAAGAAATCAGTATGGTTACTCTAGACAAAGAAACATTACAAAAGGAATTTGAAACAAGAAATCGACTTCTTAATGATTTGGAGCAGCAGGTTATAGAACATCAAACGAAACTTGTCGAAAAAACAGAGATTATGAAAAAACTGCAGGAAGAATTACAACTAAAAGAGAAGACAGTAAGGGAACTACAAAGAGAATTCGATGAGAAAAGAGAAAATTCAAAAATATTACAACAGAAAATTCATGAAAGGGACACAAGTATCCAAGATATTAAAAAGCAATTGCTGGAGAAAGATGCCTGGATTGTAGAAAATAATCATTTTACCGAACAGTTAAGCAGAGATCTCGAACAAAGCAGCCGTGCTTTCCAAAAACTACAAGGAGAGTTACAAAGTAAAAACGAAGAATTCAACAGCGTATTACAAAAGCTACAGGAGAAATCGGGAGAAATCGATGAATTAAAACAAGAGATTCTAGCGAGAAATACCATCATTGATTCATTTGAAAAACAACTAGAGAACCAGCAGATGTCATTACTCGAAAAGACACAGGTTGTTGAAACATTACAAGAGCTTTTACAAAGTAGAAATCAGGAACTTACAGAACAAAAACAGGTATCACAGCAACACCAGGAGCAACTCGAACAGCTTCAAATAGAACTTACCTCGAGAAATACACTCATCGAGGAGATGATGAAACAGTGTACGGAGAATCAAGCGCGGTTAATTGAACATGCAGGCATGACAGAACAATTACATGACGAACTTCTGGGTAATCAACATCTGTTACAGCAGGCTCGTGAGAAACTTGAACGCAAACAACTGGAAGTAGCTCAGAAGGAGGAAGAGCTCCAAGCAACAGGGTTACAACTTCAGGAAGTGCGAGTGGAGCTAGACATGATCCGTGGTGAAATCGATTCACGAAATAAAATCATTGAAAACATGGAAGAGCAACTTGCAGCGCAACAAACATGTCTTATCGAAAAGACGCAGGTTGCCGAGCATCTTCAAACAGATTTGGAACAGAAACAAAATCAGATAGAAACCCAAAGCAAAGAGGTAAACCTCCTTAAAAAGCAGATGGAATCGAAGCAGAAAGAAATCGAAGATATAACATCGCAATTAAACACACGACTTGCGGATTTTGAATCTGTAAACACCATATTAAAACAGAAAGAAGAGAGTATTACTCACCTAGAAAGAGAACTTGAAAAAACAACTCAGGATTTAGAAGATAAAAATACGCAGTTATTGGTTGGCAAACGAGAGATAGCAAGATTAGAAGAAGAATTAAATCAATTAAAAAACGATTCTGAAAAGAAATGGGTTGATTTTGTTATAAAAAATATTGAAGCGCGAGATAATAAGGAACAAGTTAAAGAACTAGAACTAAAACTTGAACAGAAAGAAAAATTATTACACGATGCTCGTAATGAAATGGAGAAGAACTTGGTGGACTTCTCTGTTCGTGAACAGAATCTGCGAGATAATGTAGAAGCATTAAGCTTAGAGGTAGCGACACGCAATAGGATTGTGGACGAATTACAAGAGCAGCTTTCAGAACGACAACTGTTTATATTAGAACACTCGCGAAGAGTTGAGACTCTTCAATCAGAACTAGCGAACAAAGATCGGGAACTTACGGTCCGTCTGGGGGAACTAAAAGAAAAAGAGCACAACGTTGATTCTTTGCAGACAGAGATACAATCAAGGAATTGTATCATCGATGATATGAAAAGACAGTTATCTGAGATCCAAACGAACCTTCTCGAAAAAACAACGAACATGGATAAAATCACTGATACACTTGAGCAGCAACGCCTCTTTATCAAAGATAAAGAAAAAGAGCTTATGAAAAAGAACGAGGAATTACTAATAAATACACAATTAATCCAAAAAAAAGAGAATCAACTTCTCGGTCTCCAAGGAGAGTTAGCGGGTAAACAAAACGAGATTCAGATAGCACTCAACGATGGACATTTGAAAGATTTAGCAATAGCAGACCTTCAAAAACAACTAGAGATAAGCAATCAGGAGGTAACAATTCATCACCAAGAACTAGAGGAGCTAAAAAAAGAACAACAGCAGAGATTGTTGGAACTTGATCAGATAAAACGAGATCTTAAAAAACGTCTCGACGAATTGGATAAAAAATGTTTTACGATTGGTCATTTAAGGAACGAGTTAGAAACCAGAGAAACACAATTTACCGCTATGAAGAATGATTTTGGTACGGTGAAACAAGAGTTGGATACGAAAACGATAGAACTAGCAAAACTCCAAGAATTACTCCATATCGGTCATACACAGAGTGATCAACTAACAATAAAACTATCCGACAAAGGGATGGACAACGAGTTAAAAGCAAAGACGTTGCTTGATAGAAAAGACAGTCCAAGCAGTATTTTAATCCAAGATTCATCTGAGGTTGAAAAAGAACAAAAGGGTCTTGCAGGAGATGTGAATCAGATTATAAACGATAGTAAAGAACAGCAAGATCATCTTCAGGAGGACATCAGTTGGAAAGAAAAACTACGGATCTGCAACGAGATAGAAAAATGTCTTGATAATAGTGCAGAGGAGCATCTTAAAACAAAAAAATTAAAAGATGAAGAATATAAATGAAAAATTTTTAAGGATAAAGGGTGACAACGTTTTTTAGAGAAAGGGGAGCTTCGAGGTATATCGTTCGACCCATCCCAGGTGAGAGCAGAATTGTGACTTCAAGATAATCACCGTTTTTTATGGCGATACCATCAGGTAATTGTAGAACAATGAAGGCCATATCTGTATATTTATTAATCAGATGTAAGTCAACAATAGAGTTATCGTCGTCTATTGTCGACAGAAGGCTAAATGACCCTTGGTCAAGGGAACTCCAGATAGGATGCTCAAAGAGTGAAGAGGAGCGTAATGATTCAGCTACTCCATTGAAAAATATCATATAATAATACTCGCCATTTGAGAGACCTATAGTCATATGAGATATGTCGATATTTTGAGAGACGAATGGTTTGATGAGAATTCCAATTTTATTTATTTTTTGTTCGTCTTGAACCATTTCGTATTTTCCAATGACATGTTTGATTTGTAGATAGCTACATACTTCATCGATGACCTCATCGACCATGGTGTCTAGATCGTATTCTTCAGAGGTGTCCTCTGAGATTGTCACAAGAACTGATGCACTTACGGTTCCGATAAGAATGAAG
>MUGE01000197.1:0-3509 GCA_002900545.1 Thermoplasmata archaeon M11B2D
TACATTGTCCCCCAAAAACAAATAAATTTGCAAAATAAATACTTTTCCCAAGGAAATTATGGGTAGCAGAACCTAGGTTCATAGTGTCTCCATAAATACCGTTCCATTTGATAGAAGGAATAATGCTTTTCCCGTATATTGGAATTATACGTTTTTAAAATATGCTATGTAATTCTAAAAAAAAAAGAAGGGGAGGGTGGTTTACCCTAGAAGGAAGAATAACAGCAGGAATTTTGGTGTGTAGTTTGCTGAAGCTGTTACGCCTTCGTCGCAGGTGACTGTGACGGTTATGGTTGGTTTTCCAAAGCCAATGATCATGGTTTTTGCGGTTCCTATTCCTCCTTCTTTTGCGATGATTCCCACGGTGACTTCTTTTGTTCCACCGGATGGTGAGATGATAAGGCCACCAGTGATGGTAAATGTTGCGACACAGTTGGTTGCATTTGCGTCACCGGAGTTTGTGATTGTCGCGGTCGCTCCAAGTCCACCAGCGATGCTGACTGAAAGTTCAGGTTGTACTGCGCCAGCGAGTTCAACGGTGTAGGTGTATTGTGTCCAGGTTGTCGGTGGTTCAACGTACGGCTCTGGGGTGATGATTACGAAATCTCCAGGAGCATTGGTCTTTGTGGAGACACCGACTTGGAATCGGTCTCGTTCATATTGCGAGGACCCGGTTTTCGCCCAGAGGGAGATTTCGATGGTTCCTGGTTCGACTTCACTTATTGCGACATCATCGATACCCAGCCAAAATGAGTCATGGTTCACGCAATGGATTGCGACGTAGAACTCGTACTCACCACTGGTCAATGCCGGAGTGATCATCCAATCGTCGTTGGCGGGATCTACAGGGACGGCATCAAAACAGGCTGCGTATTTTTCTCCTGAATGTGCAGTGTCCGTAAGTGGTGGGATGGTCTGGGATGGGACAAAGATGATATAGGAACCGACATAGTATTCATTTGGAAATTCGGTTGTCTCAAACCCCCAGGTTTCTTGTCCGTCGCCATCGTATTGTGTCCATGGTGGGAAATCTAGGGTGAAATCATCGTAGCTTTCAAAATCATCCTCAAACAATGCTGAAAACCCAAGATTTCTCGGTTGTTGTTCTGAGCTTATGTTTATGTCTGTGGTCGTAGTAAATAGTTTTGTATTTACTGTTGCTGCCCCTGGCATAATAAATGCAAGGGTAATTGCAAAGACGACTGCTGCCTTTAATAAAATATGCGCTTTTTTTTCCATATGTTTCCCCCTATAACTAGTAGGTTCTAAAGAATAATTATTGAGTATACGGTATTTAAACATTGTGATAGGATAAAAATCCATCCTTAACACCGTTAAAACAAATACCGATTTTCTCCTACAAGGAACACTAGCTTTTCCTAAAAATTCAAGATGATATCTTGTGTAAATAAAAACAATCGCAGGAGTGATAATTCCAATACTAAATTCACTAAATTCAATGGATAATTCCCTTATGTGTGTTTTTTTGTGTTGGCAGCACGACGTTATTTAACATAGAAAAAAACGTTGTAAGATACCCTGGTGCCTGGTCTTGTACTAAAGAGCAATCGAGATGCATCAACAAGGGTTATGGCTGGTTGTTACGGGTAGCCGCCTACTCGCAGGCTTGGGTCTCCAAGTAATATGAACTCCTCAATGGTGAAATAATCTGGGCCAACATTTTGAATATAGGCATACTGTGAAGCAGTCAGCATCTGACCGACGGTGATGTCGTTTTCATAGGAATCAAAAAAATGGACATCTAGATATCCTGCTCCTCCATACACTCCATTAGCATCAACCCGGGTATATGCGGTCCTCGTTGCCCCAATCGTTGCAATGGCCCCACCACTTTCTTTGGCAAGAAAACTCCAGGCAAAACATTGATAGAAATCCAAAGGATTCGACGATAGACCAAAGACTCGTGCAAGGAGATTTACCATCCGTGGATAATAATTTTGTAGGTCCGTGATATTAAAATCAAGCTTTGCAGTCAGGCATGCGTCAAAGAAGATTATTGGAAGTTTATCTCCATTCGTTATACCTTTTATAAACGGCATATAATAATAAATCATATACCTTGTTATTGCATTTGGTCGAAACGTTCCCCAGCCATGTTCAAACCCATGTCCTGCGTAGCTGACGAACCCTGCGCCTTTTGTAATCGCCTGATTAAATGTAGCTGGATTGAGTGTATATTTCGAGGTCCATAAATATATCTGGTTAAAATCAGGGAGGGTTTGGCCTACCTTGATATTCGTAATTTCCCCCTCAAAGACAAAGGGCTGTGCTCCGTAGCTTACCGGGAAGGTATCTCCACCTGCCAGAATGAGGCGTTTGAACCAGATTTGATTATAGGTTTCCTTTTCATAGGTGATGATTTTGTTCATGATTGTTGTTACTTCTGTTTCGTCTGCACAAGCAAGTCTGCCGATATGCACATCTGCGTACAAATCAACGCCATCCAGGTCATTGCCATCATGATCGATTTCACCGAATCGATTATTACCGTTTGAATCCCAAGAACAAAAATCTCCATGAGCATCATAGATGTCCGCATAATAGAGGTCAGAAAGAAGGTCCCGTTCCCACCAGGAGGCATACGTGAATCGAATCGGTAGTTTCTTCATATCACCGACGAGCAGGACATAGTGGGTGTCCCAAGTCTCCACTGCATATTTGATAAAGTATTTGATCTGTTCCGGGTGGTCTCGTCCAAAATATGTGCTATATATGTCTTCAAGGGTGACGACGGTCGTTAGAAGGTTATAGGCGTTCTTATGGTCGACAAGTGGCTGGAGCATCTCAGAAAATTCTTCTGGGGTAATAATCACCAACGGATATGTGTCCGTTGCTGTCAATGCAGGTGTTGCGACGTCCGCGGTAATACGAATGCTAAAATGAGGAGCATACAGGATGAGTTGCGTGGCAGGGCTATACCGTACTGGTGTGATTCGTACGGTGACAAAGAGAGTGTGATCGTTTTGCTTGTTTACTCCTGCTCCTGAAATGACCGTATACCATGTTGTTGGATAGGGTTCTGCACTGGCATAGACTGTTTCATTCCTGCTGCCGTCGAGTGGGACGATTTGATTATCGATTTTATGTTTCGACGGGACCGGTCGTATGTGTTTTTCTAAGTACTTGGTCTGAATCGAGAATGGTTGAACGTCTACGGAAAGGATTTTAGTACCAAGTGGGAACTCAAAGGTTTTGGAGAACGTCGGGAGCATTGGGCATCCTTCCTCTGTTGTGACTCCAGTTGACTCGATGATTATTTCATTAAAATTATTGGTTTCTGAAAGAAGCGGTTCTGAAAAATCTATATCACATTGCAGAGTGTGTGTGGTTCTGGTCTCTGGTTGAGCAAAGCTTGGTATGGTACTCAGCAGAAATAAAGTACATATTCCAGCTATGATGATTTTTACTTTCAATGTCGTCTTCATATTGTATCCCCTTGAAAACCTCAAATCATGTTCCCCTATATTAATGTTGATTCTGCTTTCAAT
>MUGE01000198.1:0-3499 GCA_002900545.1 Thermoplasmata archaeon M11B2D
CCTCGGTGTTGCCAGATATGCGGCGCGCTCATATTTAAGCCTGATTCAGAGGGGCCGATCCAGCTACTCTGTGTTGAGTCACCCCAGTCGAAAAGATAGTACAGTTGATCGCCATCAGGGTCTGTTGCATATGTCCAAAAGACATATTCGTCCCCAGCGTTTCCTTTTGGTGGTCCTTGGGGTTGATGTGGTGTTGTCGGTGGATGATTCTCGTTGGAATCCAAAACGTGCAAAGAATCGTCTCTACCGGGAAGACCTGCGCCTCTGCCGGTCTGAAAACAAGGACTTGACAGAGTTACCAGTAAAAAAAGAGTAATCACGGTGAGTACTTGTTGTTTTTTATCCATCAGGCATCCTTTCTGTGTTGTTATGTTTCTGTCATCCGAGATCGAGATTTTATTTTCGCTGCTTTGTAAAAGTACAGTGTCATGGTATTTATTCGAGTAGTATGCATATTGACCCGATGACCAGCCCGTCTCGTATTTTTCTGATTGTGTTGATGCCAGGCATGGTCGCTGTGACGATGATCTGTACTTTTCCTAAGCCAATCACGGGGAGTAAACGCACGGTCGTGCTTGCTCCTGCCTGTAATTCACCGATCGTATCAGATCGTGTTCTGTCGATACGACCAAAGTAACCACCATAAACAGTTATACTCCAGGTGATATCCGTAAGACTTGTAGGTCCGGTATTTTGTATCAGTGCGTTGACCCCTAGAATCCCTCCAGATACCTTCTGGATTTTCAGGACATCCTCAATCGCATAGATGTTCCCGGCTTCATCAGCGAAGTATACACGGTCGGCACCGATCGATAGGTCTCCAAGCATGTAGGAACTGGTGGTATATTTCCAGTTAAACACCCCGTCTTGTCTTTCATAGCAGAACACTTCATTCGAATACCCGTAGTAGGCGTCTGATATGATGATGACCTTGTCAGCGGAGCATATCAGGGAACCAAACCCTAAAAAGGAAATCGAGGAGATCGGGACTCTCCAGAGATATGCACCATTTGTGACGTTAATTCGATACAGCCAGTTGGTATAGGAGTAAAGGTCTGATGCGGTGATATACACGCTCTCTCCGCAGACTGCCGGTGATACAAACGAAAGTGCTGATCCAATGGCACACGTCCACAGGGGGTTGCCTGTTGCGCCATCGTAGCATTTCAGTGCTCCTTCGTAGGTATTTAGATTAAAATCTGTGACAAATACCTTTGTCCCTTCGCTTACTGCGGAGGGGGAGTCAAAATACCACATTCCAAATGAAAACACAGGCCGGGACCATTTGATCTGGCCGGTCTGAGCATCAAGGCCGTAGAGTTTCCCCTCGAAGTACGAATAGATGTTTGTGGTCAGAACATATACGTTTCCGCCAGAAACCGCTGGTGCAGAGAATAATATCCATTCATACATTGACAAAGGCCGATTCCACAATGGGTTGCCTGAAATATCGTAACAGAGTACGGAACCTGCGTAGCTATAGAGATCGATGCACCCTAAGTATATTTTTTCATTTGCAACAATCGTCGGTGAAAGAACCAAGCCAGATACCGATTTCTGCCAGAGAGTATCTCCTGTGGTCGCGTCAAGACAATACAGCATGCTATAGTAGGTTGCATAGTTAAAGTCGGTGAGGTATATTTTATCATCGACAATTGCAGCGTCATTTGGCGCGTTAAATGGTTTGAACCATAGTTGCGTCCCTGTTTCTGCTTCAAGACAGTAGAGTCCTGGGGCTGTGCCGTTCTGATGCTGGAGTAGGTTTTCAAGGAATTCCTCTGGCGATGGGAGTTCGGAGGAAAACGGGTCGATGGTTTTCTCCAGACCTTTAAAATTCCAATTTGTGCTGATGTAGAGGTTATCTCCATAGAGGAGTGGTGTGGACTGATAGATTGGATTCGTAATAGTTTTTTTCCACGCAAGATGATTTGTGTTTGGTGACTCAAATGGCGAACATCCGATGTTTCCTGAGTTATAGCGGAACATCGGCCAGACGTCGTTTTGTCTGGTTGTTTCCATGGTTTGAATGTTTGTTTGAACAGATGGTTCTGCATTACCTGCGTTGAATGGTAGCAACCCTGCAACAGGAACGATAGAAGCACTGATTACCACCATACATATTGCTAAAACAATTTTTTTAAACATTTTTTACTTTCGCCCCCTTGATATCAGATTGTTAATCATCTATCCAATATATATGCTTTTTCTACAATAAATATCATAGAAAAAATCACTTATCTTCAGAAAAATACGTAAAAAAATCGTGTAAAGGTATTTTTTATAAAAATTGGATGCCTTCAGGGATGTCCTTTAGGTATTCTCTGAATCTCTCTGGCCAGTGTGTCGGGTCAAGACCTTTCTGCGCAAGGAACGCTGTTGTCCACCGTTGCAGGCCAATCCCTGAGCAGCCGCTCCAAAGCTCGCTTTTCTGCGCCTTTATGTTAAATGCGGTGATGTACTTGTCCCCAAGGATACTAAGATTCTGGAACTCAAGCCATTCGGAGTCCTTTCGCGTCCCCCGGTATGGCATGTACGCCTCAAAGTCAATGGTTCCAGTGTCCTGGGTGCTCTCATCGCCGATTTTGCCTGCCTGCTGCATGTACCAGGGGGTGACCCATGCCATCTGCCATTCCAGATCAAAGATGTCATTAAACACGTGCTTGTATCGCTCAAGCATCTTGTCTCGTAACGTTAACAACTGCTCGCGAGTGCCGATGTACACTGGTTCGATGCGATGGAACTCATCGACCCGTTCAATCCCATGCCGACCGCCGGACTCGTACCGGGCGGAGATAGCAGTCTTATCATACACAAGGACAGGCAGTGATGTCTCTGCAATCGTCTTACCTTTGAACGACCAGTAGATCATCGGACACTGGGCGTAACAGAGACCAGCAGTGGGTACGGAGAGGTTCTTCTGCAGCTCCTCTGCAGGAACTTCTTTGGTAATCTTTGTAAGATCAATGAACCGCTCCCAGTCTGCTGCATCCCTTGTCCGTGGCTCAGCGACATAGTAGAACTCATAGGGCATGCCCTCCATATGACCGGTTTTCAGCCAGATGTCAAACGGTTTGATATGCGACTCAATGACTTCCTGGAACCCCAAGGGTTTGAGGACCTCTTGTATCGCGATGGTCTCCATGGTTTTCAGGACCGCTGCCGCCTGCGGACGGTAGAACCATTTCCCCTTCGTCGGACCCTGCTTAAGCCAGCCCAGACGTTCCATCTCCGCGGTGGGATCCTTATTCCATACCGGTTGTTTCTCCTCGGATTTCCAAATCAGCTTCCAGAACTCTGCTTTCCCCTCATAATACTGGTTCTCCACCTTTTCCCTGACCCGGTTCATCATCCGGTCGATATAGTTCCCCCGCAGAAACTCCTCAGAAACGTCTGATAACACCATCGTTGCCTGCGTGTCTTGTATCGTGACGTCTGCGAACGGGATGCTGACTTTCTTACGTGGCGGTCGGGGAAGATCAAAAGAAATCGTATAGGTCGT
>MUGE01000199.1:0-3495 GCA_002900545.1 Thermoplasmata archaeon M11B2D
CGGTATACCGGTTCGATTAATTGTACGCTTGCGGCGGAATATATCTATTCCTCGTTTCAACAGATGGGGCTTGAAGTAGAATTCCATGAATGGCGGTACGGGGGGTTCCAGAGCAAAAATGTCGTTGCCACATATTATGGGACCGATTTGAACAGCACTGCGGAATACATCCTTTGCAGTCATTTCGATACTGTTGCAGGGTCCCCTGGTGCAAATGATGATGGCTCTGGCACAGCAGCGGTTCTTGCGATTGCGTCTGTCCTTAGTCGCTATGAGTTTAATCATACGATTCGATTCATCACATTCTCAGGGGAAGAGGTCGGAACGTACGGGAGTTTCATCTATGCACGGGATGCATCGTACCGTGGAGATAACATCGTTGCCGTGCTTAACATGGATATGATCGGTTATGCAAGCACGACGGAAGGGGGAAGGATTCTACGGTTTTTCCCACCAGAACGGTCAATCTGGATTGCGGACTATGCAAGTATGATTAGTGAGAAATATAATGAACTTATTGACATGAAGGTGAATGTTTTGCCTGGGTACCGTGGTGCTGATAATCAGGCGTTTGTCGATTATGGATATGACGGCGTATGGATTGCGCATCAGGATGGATACCCCTGGGGGCATTCACCTAATGATACAGCGAACCATTTGAACTGGTCCTATTATGTAAAGGCAACCAAACTGATGCTTGCGATTACAGCCGAAATCGCACTAAAACCAATTGATCTCCAAGTAATTATCCGGCGACCCTATGAAGGGCACACGTATTTCTTTAACCGTGTTCTTTTTGAAAGTTCCTTTGGGAAAAGATATTTTGCCGGGTTACGGGGACTAACAATTATTCTTGGAGGAAGAACGGTTGCAAGTGTCGAGGTCTTTTCTGAAGAACCGATAAAATATGTAGTCTTCTGTATCGATGGATATTTCATGGTTTGGGATTCAGAGCCACCCTATGAATGGAGGATGCAGGGATGGTTTTATCCTATCAACGGAAGGCATATCTTTAATGTGTACGCCTACACACTATCAGGAAAAATGGCGTACGATGAAATGGACATCTTTATGCTCTCCTATGCGACGTCATATAAATCGTAATCAAAGAGGAATGGTTTTATAGCAAAACGCTATATAAAAATATGATGAGGCTGCTAAAAGGAGTATGCATCGTTGGAATTGCACTGTTGTTGTTTCCTTTGGTAATAGGCAGTGTATCTGGCGAAAAAGTGGTTCTTATAACAGGCTTCGAGCCGTTTGGCTTGTATGCGACAAATCCATCTGAGATGATTGCTGAAACGCTCAACGGCTCTATCCTGGATGATGCAAAAATTATCGGAATAGTCTTACCAGTTGATTTTGACAGTTCCGTTGAGAATGCAATAGCGGCGATAGAACAGTATCAACCAGATGTAGTGATAGGCCTTGGACTTGCTGCCCGTTCCAAGGTCATTTCAGTGGAAAAAATTGGGATAAATCTCAAACGATTCCCGAAAGACGATGGAACCTGGTCGTTCCCACGGCGAATCGAAAAAGAGGGATCGTTTCTTCGCATTACGCCTCTTCGCATAAATGAAATTGTTCGGAAAATACGGCTGGGAAATATCCCTGTGCGGCATAGTCTTTGTGCTGGTTTGTACGTCTGTAATGCATTGTTCTATGGATTATTAGGGTATGTCAAAAACCAGAACATAAACACAGCAGTAGGGTTTATCCATGTTCCATTGTTGGAGACACAAGACCCAAAAGGAATGCCATTTGATACCATGGTCGATGCGGTGAAAATAGCAATCCAGGTAAGCATTAGATAGCGTGGGGTCTTTTCGTAAATCGAATTCTTTGACTCTTTTTAATAATCTTTATAAAGAAATATGCGCTGACAATATCAATGAGAGAGATTACCAAAGCACAAATTACAATAGGATTGTTAGCCTTTTTTGCCACTATATGGGAATTTATCCTGGATAAAACGCAACCCACGCTTCCCGAAATCATTGGTATGATTGCGCTTCAGTTAGTGCTGCTACTTATTTTATCGTATGTCATTATTGCGTTACTTGAATGGGTAAAGGTCTTTGATTTGAAAACAAATTCGATTCTGACCTTGTTTGTCTTGGTGACACTTAAGCTTCTGACTGTCGTTAAACTACCCTAAGCAGATGTGAATAGTCACTTGGTTTTTATTAAGAGATGGTTTCTAAGAGTCTTCCCAGCAAAAATCCTACAAAAGGATAGCGATTGAGTATTCTTTCGTAAAACCATTGGAGAACCGGATGGGAATATATGATTTTCATAGGCATGGTGACGGGGAGTGGATCAGACCATTCGCTTTCAGCGTCTTTTGAATCTTTTGCTTTCACCGTGATGTTGTATGTTCCTTTTTCAGCCCATGCATGTCGTGCGAATGCTTCCTCGTCAGATTCATAGGGTCCTATCCAACCACTATATGACCCATCGCCCCATGAGAAGTTAAAATAGAGCTGGTCACCGTCGAAGTCGGTAGTTGCTGTTTTATACATATATTCGACGTTTGGTTTTCCCTCTGTTGATCCATCTGGTCGGTTTGGTTTTTGTGGTTTTTGGTTTAACATGAAACTCTCTGAATAGTACAGATAGTTATGGGCTGTTGTAACAAGTGATACGGGGTCTTCTGTAGATGCTTCGGTAATATCAAATTCGATTTGTCCGGTTGCATCGGTCAACGCTGATTCATAATAGCCACTGTCTTGACTGACGCAGACGCGAGCCCCTTGTATCGGAACCCCATTTCCTTGTACAGCGACTTCAAGCAGGTCAGAAGAATAGGTATAGGTCACCTCCATTGTTGCCGGAAGGGCTGTGTAGATATCTAATGCTGGGTCGCCGAACACATGGAACAATTCAAAGGTGAGGCGTTCGTACCCCCAGGGATCCCCCCAGGTGTTTGCCATATAGGTCTTTCCGTAGTTTAATATTGCTCCAAGATGATACAACGATTCATCGGTACCGACGCCTGTGTCAAAATCAGGCCATATCGCATCATAGAGCCCTCTGCAGAGATAATCGTTATAGCCGCTGTAACTGACCGCGGATGCAGCAAAGACTGCCACTGCTCCACCATTGGGTTTTCTGATAAATTCTTCAGCGAAACACTCACCTGGCGTAAATTTCCCTGTTAAACAATTAAGGCTAAAGACAATAGGTAGAAGATCCCCGTTCGTCAGGGTGTACACATGGGATGTTGTAAAATAGGGATCACCCCATCCTGATTCCATACCATGGTCTCGGTGATTTAATATGAAAATTCCCTGGTTTATCGCGGTGATGATATCGTTGGCATCCCCGTCCCACGCAAAGGTCGGTCGTAGAAGCTCGGCGGGTAATGGTTCTCCTTGTCCATAATACCCGTTGTTATAATTTGTTGGGTAAATACTTGGGGAAGTACAATAAATCCTTTGGCCGTTATATCCTATTGAATTGAGATAGTCTCTGACTTCTTCAGAGGTTCGAACG
>MUGE01000200.1:0-3484 GCA_002900545.1 Thermoplasmata archaeon M11B2D
TTTCCCAGCCTTTGTTCTGGCAGATGGTCAATGAATACACGATGGGAGGCTCCACTGGATATGACAGCTGGCCGGCCGTAACCTACTACGTGATGGGTGATGTGGATGATGCGAACGCCCCAGGCAATGAATGGCGGACCGCTGATGACTGGCCGATACCTTGCTTGCAACGCGCCTGGTATTTCCAGGCGGATGGAAGCCTGCAGACGACTGTTCCATCTGACGCGTATCAGTTCACGTATAGTTATGATCCCTCAAACCCGGTTCCTACTCGTGGTGGAGGAAACCTTCTCCTTCCGGCAGGTCCATATGATCAGCGCTTGGTGGAGAACCGGTCTGATGTGTTGGTGTTCACTAGTCCGATACTTACCCAGCCCTATGAGGCGACAGGGCGGATAACCGCAACTCTTTATGTCTCTTCTGACTGTCCTGACACTGATGTTACCGTCAAGCTCACCGACGTGTACCCGGATGGGCGATCCATGCTTATTACTGATGGGATCCTGCGTATGAGGAATCGGAATGGGACAGATCATTGGGAACTGATGAGCCCTGGGGTGATCTACAAAGCAGAGGTTGACCTCTGGAGTACATCCTACGTGTGGAACACCGGTCATCGGATACGAGTCGCAGTCTCCTCATCGAACTACCCACGGTTTCTGAACAACCCAAATACCGCTGATGGGATATATGGGAACACGTCATCCTTTGTTGCGACGAACACTGTCTATGTTGTCGATACTGTTCAGTCGTCGTGTCTCATCCTTCCAGAGATACCGCTGAACGTAACGACCCATGACACGCACTGGACGCCCGCTATCCAGCGGAACATCCCGATCTATAAATATCCCTCTCTATGGCTTCCTACAAAAATGCAAGATATCCTTAGCCGAATCCCGATGTATCATGAGCTGTTTCGATACCGTTCGTTCTTGATTTAGTCGTATGGTAGCTATTATCGTCATCCAAGGGATATGATACAGTACGGCAGTGTAAAAGAAAGCTATGTCGCTGCGTTCCCGCCCACCCTTGTTTTTTTCTTTTTTGTTTATTTTTTTGGATATATTTTTAAGTGATGACTTGTTACAAAACAATACAGTGAGTCGTATATGGAGAGTAAACATATTATAATTGCAGGAATATGGGCGTTTGTTATCATTATACTTATCGGTTTTTTTGTTATGGGAACTGAATTAGAATTTTTTGGATATCTTATCTTGTTATGTATTGCATTTGTATTTTCGTTGATCACGGAATTTCTCTTGACTAAAAAATAAGATACCCGTGTCACTGCTCCCTCGCCCACCACTGTTTTTAAGAATATGTTTTTATAAGGAGAAATTGTTACAAAGTTCTATATGATTGGTTGATAATCATGTCAATGTTTTCTTTTAAAGTAGGAAAAGAGGAAATTCACACTATTTATTTTTCTTGGAACCGGTGGCTTGGACGATTTGAAGCGTGTGTTGACGAAAAACCAGTTTTAATTAGGAATCAATTAATCATTGGAGCTAGGGAGGTAGCTTTTGAGGTAGGTGAAAAAGAAAGACATAAAATTAAAATGTCCTGGAAAATGCCGTCTTTTGGTTTTTTAAGAACATTGAATATCACTGTTTTTATTGATGATGCATTTTACAATACGTATCAACTTTAATCCTGGTTTATTACACTAAAACCGTGTTACTGTTTTCCCCTGATTTCGTACGATTTAATTTTGAATTCAGGGAGCAGGGAGGTAAACCTCCTACGGATCTCAACACGAGATCTCCTCATTGACATTTTTAAATAGAATGTTTGTATATGTAGTATGACGTAAAAGGATGTGGTGTGTATGAAAATAGGGAAATCACTTGGTCTAGGCTTGTTTATCGGAGGAATCGTTCTCCTCATACTCTATGGACTATACCTCGGATTTGAGGAGCTCATGAATGCGTTAGATCTTATCAGCGGTCTATTCTTGGGAATAACCATCTTGGGTTTTATCGTTTTGGTCGTCTCGATTGTCATCGAACAGCGTATTAATACAAAAACAACAATGAAAGACATCGAAAAGGAGGATTTGAAACCATGATCCTTGTCAATACTGATTTTATCACTGGAAAAGAAATAACAGAAATACTTGGTCTTGTCCGTGGGAATACCATTCAAGCAAAAAGCATCGGAAAAGATATTAAAGCTGGATTCAGACATATGGCGGGTGGAGAGATTAAAGAGTATACAGAGATGCTTGCAGAGTCCAGGGAAATCGCATTAAAACGCATGGAACAAAAGGCAGAGAAACTCGGTGCTGACGCAGTCATCAATGTACGTTTCATGACATCAGCCATCATGGGTGGTGCTGCTGAGATTCTTGCGTATGGTACTGCAGTAAAACTAAGGTAATTACGAAGTACAACAATAGCATCTTACATCAAGGTATTGCTTTCCCACACCCCTCTTCTTCTGATTTTTATTGGTTCCAAAACATTTAAATTACATACTATGATAGTAATGTATAACCTCGTTTTTACAAGGGAGGAAAAAATGGGAGTATCACCCATCAATCAAAGGTCACACGATGAAATCAACAGTTCCTCCATATATGGAGGATAAGCGGGTAAGTAGGTTACAAAAAAAGATTCTAACGTTAATGTATGCTATTATTCAAAAACAAGATGTGGAAGTCCATCGGAATCAATATGGCTTACCGACAGCATGGATATATCAGATTTATCTCTATAAAAAATTAAGGGAGAATCTGAAAATCCATAAATTAACGTTCCAGGAAATTTGTGAGAGAGATGGTGTTTCACCAAAGAGTATTTTGTTGAAACTTCGTCTCATGAGCCCCGGGTATAAGGAAAGGTATCTAAATCAATGGGATGACGATAAGTTTAAAGCATCATATTATAGGAGTATTACACATCTTTATGACAAAGGACTCATTCAGGTAGCGTTCACAAAAACAAAACCAAAGGTACGAATGATTACTTTTAGCGATGAAGGATACAAAGTAGTGAAGAACAAAATCTTGAAACGGAAATTTCGAGCAACTCAAAAAAAAGGTATGTAGTTGAAACGCATAAAATACACCGTGTCACTGGTTTTCCACCGTATTTCGGAAGATATATTTTTAAAGGAGAGACATATGTATATTTTGAGGAGATGGGATGAAAAAACAACTTATAAGTATTGGGATCGTTGCCCTTTTTGGTAGTGTGTGGCTGAGTGGATGTACTAATCCGTTACTATCCGATACGGACCGGTTCATCGGGACATGGAAAGCAACGAATGGGAGTGTCTCTGTCTTATTCTCTGATGGTAATTGTACAGTAGGAGGGATAAGTGGAAAATGGGAAATAAAAGATAAAATGTTGATTATTGTATTGGCAAATTTACCAATACAGTCAACTTTTTCTTACGTGTTCTCCAATGGTGATAGAACAGTCACATTAACTGATGTAGCTACTGGGGTTAGCTCCGTGTATACAAAACAATAAGAAAT
>MUGE01000201.1:0-3458 GCA_002900545.1 Thermoplasmata archaeon M11B2D
GAAGATGTTTGAATCAAGACTGGTCCATAACATAGAAAAAGCGTTTCAAAAAGAAAACATACCCCAGGAAATACGAATCGACCGAGGAAGAATTTATCTCATAACGTCAGAACTATCCAAAAGCATTACCGCGTTACCGCAAATTTTTGGTATCGTATCTTTCAGCCCAGCAGTTGAAACAATTTCTGCAATGCAGGATATTTCAAAACTCGCTCAAACACTTATGAACAAGCTGCTTACCAAGGAAAAAAGCTTTGCGATTCGGGCGACACGGGTCGGGACACACCCGTTCTCAAGTCAAGAAGTTGCAATAAAAGTAGGTTACGATATTGTTACTGCGACCTCCGCACGCGTCGATTTAAACAATCCTGATGTCGAGCTTTTTATAGAGATAAGAGAGAAGAAATCGTTTCTCTTCACACAAAAAATCAGGGGAGCGGGTGGTTTTCCTTTAGGAACACAAGGAAAAATACTCGCACTTTTTGAAAAACCACAGTCCTTACTAGCAGCATGGTATCTGATGCATCGGGGATGTGACGTTGTCATGGTCTATACAGATAAATCAAATGAACAAGTGCTTCTCTCATTTCTTAGGAAGTGGTATGCCGACGCTGAGATTATTTATCTAGATATACCACAAAAAGATATCTATCAACGGTTATCTGTCCTTGCTTCTGAAAAAAAATGTGATGCATTGATTACCGGTCATTCCCTTCAAGATTCTGTAAATCCTCTGTCCACCCTAAGGAATTTTAAAAAAAATAGCAACATCCCAATACTAAGTCCACTTATTGCAATGACACGGGAAGAGATTACCAATCAATGTAAAAAAAAGGGTATACCACCATGAATATCGTTATTTTTGGAGCGGGAGCCATTGGAACTCTTATGGGCACGTTGTTAGCCGAAAAAAACAGGGTTGTCTTCGTCGGACGCGCGCCACACATGACATGTATACAAAAAAAGGGAGTAATCATAAGAGGAAAGACGCGGCTGAAACGTAAAATACCTGCCTTAGAATCTGCAACAGATATTCCTTTTATCGCAGACCTGATTATTTTGACAGTAAAATCATATGACACAGAAACCGCATGCACACAAATACTTCCATATATCCACGATCACACCATGGTTCTTTCTATCCAAAATGGGTTGGACAATATAGAAAAGATGCGTCATCATATCAAAAAAAAACATATTCTTGCTGGGGTCACCACCCATGGTGCTATTTTTTCAAAACCAGGGGAAATCATACATACTGGAAAAGGAAAAACCATTCTTGGGGAGCTTGATGGGTCTCAATCCGAGAGACTAAAAAATCTTGCAGAAGTCTTTAACAAAACAGGAATAAAAACGCAGATAAGCGACGACATCATTAAAGAAATCTGGATAAAGACCATTATTAATTCAAGTATCAACCCACTCACCGGGTTTTTCGGATGTAAAAACGGGTATCTGTTAGAAAATCCAATCCTGGAAAGAATCACTGAATTCGTTTGCGTAGAATCAACCTTGATTGCATCATCGCAGGCAATATTGGTTTCCCCCTTAGAGATGATAGAAAAAACAAAACAAGTCATACGAGACACCGCAATGAATCATTCCTCAATGCTTCAAAGTATTCAACAGGGGAAAAAAACAGAAATTGATGCAATAAACGGCATACTTATAAGAATTGGTACAAGCCAAAAAATCGACACCACATTAAATAAAATACTTACTGAGCTTATCACTCGTCTCGGTCCATCGTAAAAAATCAATTAGATTTTTCGAAAGATTCAAAGACACTACCTTGCTTCTGTTGTAGAAATAACTTTATTCCTGTAGAAAAGATACGAAAATTCCGATAGACAAACAACTGTCGAATAAGCTGCGAGAAGAAATACCGGGGGCTAAAATAAAACCGTCGGTACGCTTCAGTGATTTTATTTCGGAACTCTTCGATAGTAAAGACTCCTAACCCTTCTCGGGAGTTGTTCATGACAAACAATTCATCTTCCTTTATAACTCCGTTCTTCACCGCATCTTCCCACAGAGCGCTTCCTTTCATGTACTGGAAGGGATAGAAAAAAGCAAAATCTAAATTCAGTTTCTTAGCAAAACGTATTGTATCCTCAATATGTTTCTCTGTCTCCATTGGTGCACCAACAATAAAGTTACCAATGGTAAGAAAACCGGTTTTTTTACTAAGTGTAACTGCTTTTCGGATTTGATCAAGGGTGATTTTTTTGTTATAGTAATCAAGAACGTCTTGGTTCCCAGATTCGATACCAAACTCGATAGATTTCACTCCTGCTTTTTTCATCTTTTGAAATAACTGTCCATCCGCATCAGTAACCCGCACACCAGCGATCCATATCTCGAGATTAAGTTTTTTTTCAATAAGGGAATCCATAATGTGTTCAGCCCGTTTCTTCTCAGTAAGAAAATTATCATCCACGATAAAAACAGAGTCATACTCCTCTGCTATCTCCTCTAACTCTTGTATGACATTTTCTGTAGAACGGGAGCGATAGTTTCGAAAAATAGATTTGCTCACACAGAAACGACAATTGAACGGGCATCCACGTGTCGTAACCATAGAGGTTATCTTTCCTTTGGCAAAAAACGTTACACCCGCTATTTGCCTTTTCCCATATGAATAGTGCTGTGTCAGATGACGAGATGGGAAAGCGATTTGATCAAGATCCTGGATTTCGTATGCAGGAAGACCCATCTTCACTTCGCCGCTCTCTCTGTAATAGACTCCATGTACTTCAGCCAGTGTTTTTTTCTTATCAAGGACATCGAGGATTTCATTAATTGTTTCTTCCCCATCTCCAACGACAGCAATATCAGCAGGTATTTCCTCTAATACCTGTTGTCGTTGCAGGGTACAGTGTGGCCCGCCAATTATTACCATACAGTCAGGAGATGTCTTTTTGATATACGTCACAAGTTTTTTTGCTGAAGAGGCAATCTGAGTGGTAATGGTGACACAGACGACGTCAGTTTTTTCTAAGAGTTTTTGAAGCTTTTCTTCACTAAAAGGTTCTGCTACAAAATCCACAAGCATGACCGTCTGGTTTCTTTGTTCTAGTTGTTTTGCGATGTAGAGAAGGCCAAGTGGAGGGAGATATGCCTCCATAGAGAATTCTTTGCGTAACAAGGAGTAATCCATCGGAGGATCGATTAATAGATATGATCGGTGATTCGGCATCGACCGCATATCCAATTTGATAGTAAATAAACCTTTCTTGGCATCATCTGACATAAAACAGCAATGATCCATCCAGTCAATACCAATAACTTTATATAAATTGTAATCTATATTAATACTAGTAAAATCCACGTTCATATCGGAGGCAAAATTGCATGTACATCAGACATAAACAGAAAATTCTATTAGGTGTCTCGCTACTTGTTATCGCTTGTTTGCTTATCTCTGGAACCTTTGTGTATTTTGAATATTATGCAAT
>MUGE01000202.1:0-3450 GCA_002900545.1 Thermoplasmata archaeon M11B2D
GGTGTGAATGCTAATGGTCTTACATATTATGAGTTCAAAAAACTAACTAACCTTTTCCCAAAAACAGATTTTATTGACGTCTCTGAAGGCTTATCAAAAACACGATTGATTAAAGATAAACAAGAAATCGATCGTATCAAGCACGCCTGCTCGATTGCTGATGATACCATGGCGACCATCCCTGATATCGTCTCCAAGGTGATGACCGAAAGTGAACTTGCTGCAGAGATCAACTATGCGCTACAAAGCCTAGGGGCAGAAAAACCGGCCTTCGATACCATCTCTTCGTTTGGGAAGAATACGGCAGAACCGCACTATAGTCATGGTGATGAAATCCTAACCAACGGTGCCTTAATGGTCTGTGATTTTGGCGCATGCTATAAGAAATACAATTCGGACATCACCCGTACGTTTGTGTTTGGGAAAGCCACGGAACAACAGAAGGAGATGCATCAGACTGTTCTGCAGGCACAGCAAGTCGCTTTTGAAAAAATCCGACCTGGAATTACGGCAAATGACGTTCATCATGCAGTTCGGTCCTTCATCGATTCGACACCATTCAAAGGGGCATTTATTCATTCCACAGGTCATTCCCTTGGACTTGCTGTTCATGACGGGACCGGATTAACACCAGACAATGTCATGGAACTACAGGAGAACATGGTTCTCACTGTCGAGCCAGGTGTCTACATACCTGGGATCGGTGGGGTCAGAATCGAGGATGACATTCTTGTTACAAAAGATGGGATGGAGGTCCTCACAAAAAGCCCGCGGACCTTTATCGAACTGGGATAGAAACCATTGATGTTTTTATTCTCTATCTCGTTTGTACGTCCAGTTGATCTCAGAGTTTATTTTCCTATACAGCTCTGCTCCTTTCTCTAGGGTCTTCTTGTCGTTGAGAATCTCCAATGATTCATCCGCAAGAATCCTTAGAACTTCGCGAAGCTCTTTTCTGTTTGCCTTAAGTAAATCGATACCAACATGTAGAAGTTCGTTAACAATGTCTGAAATATTTTCTCCTTCTATTGTAATATTAATTTTTACCATAGCATTGCCTCAGTTGTGCTCTCTTCGTAACCAGTATTTTATAATACAACCTGCCATGAAAAACAGCACTTAAATACTTTTTCATACCTGGCATTTATTATGGTACGATTTCAGAGAAAATGATTGTCTTTGTATCCGAAGCGATGCACAGTCAATGCAGTCGTATTCAAACGAAACAATAGTTAAATCTTTTGTAATCGTTGATGCAGCTTGACGACCGCCTCAACCGCTGATTTTCCCCGTTCGATACGATCCTCTGCCTGAAGTCGTGTCATTCCTGGTCCAGAGATCCCAAGACCAACTGGTTTGTTGTACTCCAGTGCGAGATCAGCGATTTTCCGGGCAGCATGTTGTATCACCAAGTCGTCATGCTCTGTTTCACCTTCGATGACTGCTCCGATGGTGATAACGCCGTCGATATCCTTGCATGTAAGAAGTTTTTTCACAGCAAGACCCATGTCAAAGACCCCTGGGACTTTTACCACCTTTGTAATCTCTGCTCCTAGAAACTCCGCATGTTCTTTTGCCCGTTCAAACATCATCATAGTGATGTCATAGTTGAAATCAGAGACAACCGCACCGATACGTATTGTTTCTTTCGCCATTTTTTTCTTTTGCCTCCTTTTTTTTATTTTATATTTATTTCACTGGTCCTGCGTCCTCAAATCCTTCACGAAGACCACAACCAGCATGTCTCCTGAGATCCTCAGGATGAAACAACAGGGAAATGACATTTTGTGCATGCTCCCGTGTTCGACGGTCTGCAAGCCAGGCAAGTTCTGGATTGGTCTGTGCCTCATCCTCATGGACGAAAACCTCGATGATATGTTTGTTACATAACAGCTGGGTTTGAATCAGACCTGTGCTTGCTTCATGGGCGCATTGTTTATCGATAGGTTTGGGTCCAGGCATTCCTAGAGCCATGACGATATCACAGGATTGCTCCTCAAATAATTTCTTACAGGCGACTGGTAAATCCTTTATCCCAGGGACGGTATATCTGATTATTTTAAATCCTGTGGCAAGCGACTTCAGCTGCTTAATTGCCACGGTCGCCATATCATAACGAGCGAAGGTAGTGTCCGCAATACCGATTCGTTTCATGACTCCTCTTCAATGCGTTGCATCTTTTTCTGGAACTCATGGGCAGCGATGACTTTTTGGATGATCCGTCTGGTTCCCTCAAGATCGCTTTCACCCTGATATTTTGAAAGACGTACGACCTGTACATTCATTTTTCTTTTTTCCAGCTCTTTTTTTATAGTGACATCATCATGAATCTGGTCGAAACCAAGGGCAATGATATCTGGTTTTATTTCTTCGACAATCGAATACATATCCCCTTCATGGCCCAAGTAGGCTTCATCGACCATCTTAAGCTCTTTGATAAGATTGATTCGTATCTCCTGAGGTGTGATTGGGTCATGTTTCAATTTCCGTACTGTTGCGTCTGTTGCGATTACGACTACAAGGGTATCACCAAGTTTCTTTGCTTCTTTGAGATAGTGAATATGTCCCATGTGCAGAAGATCAAAAGTTCCAGTTGCCATTACTTTGACCATTGTTTCCACGCTTTGATAATGTCATTTCCTTCCAGAAAGACTAGGTTGTTTTTTTCAGCGTATTTCTTTGCATCTTCCTTTGATAATGCTTTTCCGTGTTCACCCATGATTTCACAGCCGCTTCCTACTGGGGTAAGATCAGCCATCTCAAGTAAGGAAATCACAAGCTCTGTATGACCTTTTCGCTCGTTGAGAAGTTTTTCTGAGGCAACACAAATAGGGACGTGACCAGGGGATCGGAATTCTTTACCAAACGCTTTAACTGCAGTGGTGTTATCGTTGTTTTTTGTTGCGGTGACAAGTTCTGCGAATCGCTTCATCGTAAGACTTCGGTCATTGTCGGTAATCCCAGTAAAGGTCTTCCGGTGATTGATGTAAAGGGAGAACGAGGATTTTGTGTCATAGGGGATATCGTTTGGCGTTAGTGCTCTGAGGACTGGGTATTGGGGACTGACTGAAGAGAACAAATCAGCAAGGAACGGAAGCTGTAGTTTCTGTGCAACGGAATAGGATGTCATAAGAAAGATAAGTCCGCCTCCATCCTTGCGCATTCGCTTGATTGCTTCAGGAGTCACATACTGGGAGGCTATGACAAGATCTGTTTCGCTCTCTCTTGAGTCATTATCATAGATGAGAATAAAATGTCTCTTCTGAAGAGAGTTGATAGCGTCTTGTATTGTTATTGTGTCGTCACCGTTAACGAATAATTAAGCCTATAAAATAAATATTGGGATGTTACTCAGAAATGGGTCGACTTGGTTTTGATTTGCTTCGAGAAATCACGTATCGAGTAATATACCCGGCTATTCTGTTTCGTAAAAGTTTACTACTTACTGTT
>MUGE01000203.1:0-3430 GCA_002900545.1 Thermoplasmata archaeon M11B2D
AACTTAAAAAGTAAAATGAGGGGGTAACAAACACAATTTCTCTCTTCTAATCAGTGAAGAACAACCTGTGTTTTATTCGATCATGTCAATTTGCTGTTCGTCTTCTTGTGCTTTCTTCGTCTTATCTTGTTTCTTCTCTTTCTTTGTTGCGACTTTTCCAGGGAAGTTAGAGAGTATAATGATATCCCCAACAGCGTTGACCCAACGGTATGGAACTGCAACATCGACGCTCCCTTCCACCAATGCAGGATTCGTATTGGTGACAAGTAAGCTTCCAACTCTCTTTTCATCCAACTCTAAAAACACATTTTTGACATGACCAACATAGACACCTTCACGAGTATAGACAGGTAGTTTCAGAAAAGAGGTGACCTCTTCCGGCTTCCAAGTGTCTTTTTGCATCATGTAATCAAAATACATTTACCTATATTAAAATGTGATGGTGTTTGTTTTCTCTGTTTTGTTATATCATAGTTTTTTTACAAGGAATAGCTTGATCATGAGAATAAAAAGAAAGATATAACCGATCAGGAGAAGCAGGGCAGAGAGCACCCATCCTCCTAAAAAAATAAAAATCATCGAGATGGTGCAGAGAAAAAATATTACGCTCACGGAGATTCTTAGTTTCATCAGCGCATTTAACTGCTGGAACCTAGAAATCTGAAAAATGCTTCCTTTGTTCTGGATATTTACATTGTTCTCTTCTTTGGTACGAAGGTTTGTACTCTGTTTTGTTTCTTGATTTTTATCCTTTGTAATCCTTTTCAGAATGTTCGCTTTCATTATTTTCACACAAGTTTACTATATATCTCCAGTTATAAAAATATTGTTATGGATGTTTTCTTAAAAATCGGTGTCTCAACGAATTTTTAACCACAGTATCTTTTTTTAACTGCCAAGTCTTATCCCATACAATGGTTTCCCTTGATACCCAAAAAAGACAGAAAATATTCGACGAACTATTACGTTTTCAACAACGTGATTTTCGTTTCTCCAGCGGTCATATCCTTGGTTCCATGTGCACGGTACCGCATCCAATCGCCAGAGACGCGTATATACAATTTTTAGAAACAAATCTTGGTGACCCTGAGCTTTGCCCAGGGACAAAAGAAATCGAATCCCGATTTATCGCTTTCATCTCAACGCTTCTCTCTGCTCCAAAAACATCGATCGGACAGATTGTCAGTGGAGGAACGGAAGGTAATATCACTGCGATGTGGATAGCAAAACAGCTCTCAGGAAAACGGGAGGTACTCGTACCGCAGAGCGCCCATTTCTCGTTTCAAAAAATCGTATCCCTTATGGACATTAAATTAATTGAAATACCTCTTACAAAAAACTATGTCATAGACATCGCGCAATTGAAAAAGAACATCAGCAAAAACACTGCTGCCGTTGTCGGTCTTGCAGGTTCAACTGAACTTGGAACCATAGATCCAATCCCCGAACTTAGTGAGATATGTTCCGATGAACAGCTCTTTTTGCATGTTGACGCTGCGTTTGGCGGCTTTGTTATCCCCTTCCTTAAGGAACTTCGGTACCCGGTGCCTGATTTCGATTTTCATCTTGCAGGGGTCTCTACGATTTCAATCGATTCCCATAAAATGGGGTATTCTACAATTCCGCTTGGGACATTGATGATTCGAAACAAGGACTGGCTTGAAAGCATCAGTGTGGAATCTCCCTACATCAGCAGTGAGAAACAAGCTGGGATTCTTGGGACACGATCTGGTGCCCCTGTTGCTGCTGCCTATGCGGTCGCACGATACTTGGGAAATGAGGGGTACAAAAACATGGTCAGATCTTGCATGGAGGTCACAAAATACACGGAGAAAAGCATCGTAGCGCTAGGACTTCGTCTTGTAATGGAACCGACCATGAATGTGCTTGGCGTAAAACTACACAAACCGGGGCTTGTTGTAAAAAAGCTCTCTGAACAGGGTTGGCGAGTGAACAAGGTGGAACGCCTTTCTTGTATCCGGTTGGTTCTCATGCCGCAAATCACAAAAGAGATTATCGATGAATTCATTCCTGTTCTTAAAAAAACATGTGAAGAGGTTGGAGAACTATGAGGCTAAAGCAGTTGGAGAAATCACTCTATGAGGCACCTGTAGTGAAAAAAGGCGAGTATGATTATATGGTTCATCCGATCACGGACGGGGTCCCCTTTATCACGCCAGAGCTCCTCAAAGAGGTTTCCCTTGAGATGAAGAAACACATTATAAAATGTGGCACACTTGACCGTATCGTGACGATGGAGGCGATGGGGATACCACTTGCGTCTGCGTTATCACTTGATTTGGGGATACCATTTACGATCATCCGCAAGCGGGAATACGGGTTGCCAGGTGAAGTTTCTGTTGAGCAGGTGACCGGGTATTCAAAGACTAAACTGTATATTAACGGATTGGAAAAAGGAGATACCATTGTCATCGTCGATGATGTTTTAAGCACAGGTGGAACATTACGAGCTGTGCTGTCAGTTTTCAAGACTATGAATGTGGATGTAAAGGCAGTATGTATCGCAATTAATAAAGGAACGCATATCAAGGAAATTAGCAAAGAGTTTACGGTTCCTATCTTCTCAATTGTTACCATTGATGTAGTCAACGGAAAAGTCGTTATTACGCCATAATACCATAGTTCATATAGGTGAATTATATATGGAGCGTGATTGAAATGACCGAAAAAATCCCTCAACATATGCATTGTCAAATTTGCGGGAAGGCGATTCCTGTTTCAGACACAGAAACGATGTGCTCTGATGAATGTAAACAACGGTACCAAACCCTCACTAAAAGACGAAAAATGTGGGTGTATATCATGTACGCGTTGATTTTCGTTATGATTGCAGTGTTGTTCATTGCACCGTTATTAGGACAATAATCTATTTTTTTTCTTTTAAAAGGAAAATAAAACAAAGAATCCTGCTTATTCGCTAAGCTCTTCCTGAAGATCGATGACCATTTCCGTAAGGACATCCTCGAAGATCTGATGGCGGTACTCTTTTACTGACCCGTTCGCAAGATGTGCTCGTGCGACGAAATCTCTCCCATCTTTCAGGATTTCAATGTGACAGACTGTCTCCATGCTTGTCCCGTCCTGTTTTACTCCGGTATCCATCAATGATATTTATATGTTTTGTGCGCAAGGTTAATGTGGTTCCGGTTCATGTCAACATTGAGGCGTGATTTTGTGAATGCAATACGAAACGCTGTGGTCGCAGGCCAATTTTATCCAGGAAATGAAAAAACCCTTCGACAACAAATCGAGCAGTGTTTTTTAGACAAACGGGGATTTGGATCACTCCCTACTGTAAAAAAAGAGCATGGCATCCTCAAGGGGCTGGTGGTCCCCCATGCAGGATTTATCTACTCGGGGGCAATCGCGTCGCATGCGTACGGTCGTCTTGCACAGCAGGGATTTGCTG
>MUGE01000204.1:0-3429 GCA_002900545.1 Thermoplasmata archaeon M11B2D
AGTATTCTTCTGGATAGATAGTAGAGTGCGATAATTGCCAATATGGACAATTGCTTCAGATTCCCTGCCTTTGATTTTGTAACCACTGCCGACTTCATAAGGTGTTTCATCCTCTGGGAATATGTATTTGCCGTACCCTTCTACTATATCCACGTAAGGTGCAGCCCTGTCGGAATCGTGGTCACCTAAAGGAAACGCACCTTCGATTTCAATTGATTTCGCTATTGCCTCGGAACTATCCTCTCCGATGCTTGTGGGGGTGCCTGTGGAAATGCCAACTCTCTGGGAGTATCCAAGCAGGTTGGTATTTTTGAAAATGCCTTTTTCTTCCATCTCCTTTACATAATCCATACTCTTTCTATACACACAGAAAAAAGCAGGCATCTTCTGAATGGATTTATAATGGGGGTGCGGTACGCAAAGTTTGGGGTGTATGACTTCAGCGTAAGGCCCGTTATAAATTATCTGAGGTGCTTGTTGCAGGACGGTCACCTGATCCAAGCCGACCAACCTGCCCATATTGTCGGTAATAGGTATCGGAACGGTAACTCTTTTTGGGGCAATGCGTTCCTCTTTCTTCCAGTAGAGTTTGGCAATACCCTTACCGAAAGTAATCGCAGAGAACATCCACTGCATATTGAAAAGGTAGCTGCCACCCTGCTCGTCAATGTCGTTCAAGGTTTCCAGTTGATAGTTTAACAAGCCTTGCACTTTAGGCGCACGGTCCACATCACTTCGCTTTCTAGCTCTAACACCTACAATATCGTGCTGGCCCCTGCGGTACAACTGGTCCATGAACCGTGACAGAAGTGTCTGCACCCGTGGCAACAGCTTGTTGTAAACCATATTGAATGCCATCGGGTACGCACCTTCACTGCGATACCCCAGGTAATACTCCAAATCCTCATCGTATCCTTCACGAAAGTAGTCGTTTAAATCCCATTGGTGCTTATATACTTTTATGAAGTGGTCGAAAGCATTCTGCTCACGTTCGTCCATTTTACGTTTAGGCATTTATTTACACCCCAAATGATTCATCAAGTTCCAGTGGACCCCCTAACGATTTCCTGTCTATGTCGCTTTCATCGTAAATCACATAGGCAATTTCTTCTACAATTGCACCTTCCTCGTAGGTTTGGAACTCATGGTCAACATTCGGCTCCACTGTGAAAGTCTGTTTTTCGCAGAGTTTTGTGGTGTAGCCCTTTTCGGTTCTGATTCCTACGCATCCACGTATGCACGTAAACTGGTTCCATACGGCTTTATGGCTGTGCCAGCTACAGCGTTGATTCGGACGTAAAAAAAGAATGGTGCATATACCACCATCCCATCTAAAAGTACGCAACCTCTCACCCCAACTGCCATGTGTTTGTGTAAAAATGTTACACTCCCTGTTTATTAAGTATCCTTATTTCACTTCTAAGTTCTTCCCTGCGCTCTCGTTCTTTTTCTTTTATGCTTTCATCAACACCATTACCACCATATAATTGGGTATAATTTTCAAGAAAAGAAATAACAATTTGTGCTTGTTTTTTCTTTATAAGTAAAAAGGGTTCTATGTTTTTTAAAAGATTAAGAACATCATCTTTTTTATTCCATTGCAAATCATAACCAAGACGATGTCCAGGTTTGCATGTCTTTTTAGAAACAATAGTTCCATTAAAAAACTTCTGTAATTTTTGTAAAAAATGCAAATGCACACTTGCAATAGAAACCCTACAACTTAGATAACCAGTATTTTTCTTATATATACCAATTGTGCCATCGCAATCTATGGCTCCAGCAATATAAGAAAAATCAATCTGGTCAACTATTTGATACATACATCAGCCCTCCGAATGATTTAGTATCCCCTGTATTTTCAAAAAGAAGGAGCGCATCTAGATAAGCCTGGGACCATTTTTGCGTAATCGCATCTTTAAAATAAGTGTGTCCGGTATCGTTGATGCGCTCCCTTTCGGCATCGTTTTTTATGTAGTAATCCAGTTTATCTTCCAGTTCGTCATTCTTGAAAGTTACCCAGTGCTTACCATCCACAGGAGAAAGAGGATTGATATTCAGATTGCGATGATACTGCCTGAGTACAAAACAATTGTAGGCAAGCATTTCCGCATCCTTGAAACACCACATACCAAGGCCGTTACAAGATATGTTCACCTTGCTGCTTTTGGATATTTTCAAAAACTCATCGTAAGGCACCGCTTTATTATCTGCATGAATATGGTACATTCTTTTCTGAATGCCGCCATTCTCTTCTATATCATTCAGGTACGGTTTGGAAACCGATAGAAACCCTGTATTCCTTTGCTCAAGAATTTTCTTTACAACCGTCCTATTCTCACAGGATTCCGTAGCTATGAAACACCAATCCCTTTCGTAATGCTTGGCATTTTCCTGCCAGTTTTTTCTGAAAAAAGTGCTGGTGTCATTAAACGGATAATTGATATTCATCTTGGAACCTGTGAAATAACCCATAGGCATAGTCAGAACTATCAAGTTTCCTTCAGTGCCAAACAATCTTATAGGTTTACCGGTAGCGTATTTACCACTGTGATGCGATGGTATAGTTTCCACTACAATCCAAATCATCGTAGCGTTGATTTTATTTAAATATTTTCTCCATTCAACATCTTCAACCCTCAACCCCACGTTAGCCAGATAAAGATCACTGGGACTCAGGATAATCAATTTGATATTTTCTGGTAACTTCGGACGTTTTCTTATAGTAATCGCATCGCAGAGAATATAATCCGAATCCGATTGATGCTGCACTCTCACCGCTCTGGGGTCGTTAAACAGCAGGATATTGAACATCTCTTCCCTGTGTTTGTCTTGAACGTCACCCAGAAAGAGGCGAATGTTTTCTTTCGGCTGCGAAACCACCACGATATTTCCCCTCTTTGTCCCTCACGCCTTTTTCACCAAGATACTCCCACGGGGCGTATTCGTAACTTGAGAGTATTTGTTGTATATCCTTTCTTCCAAATCTATCAGAAACCTCAACAATATTGCCCTTTTTGACCCAAGGGGAATCGGCTTTTTTGAGTCTTTGAAGGTTCCCAAGAGAAATATAATCAACCTTAGAATCAGTCGGTACATGAGGAAAAGGAACTGGGATAGAACAAAAACGGCAATATCTTTCCACCTGGTCTTGGAACTCCTTGGTTTTTTTGAACCACCATCCAGTATCCAGATTATAGCCCCCAGGACCATCGAACAGAAAATCAAATACAGCAGCAACCTCACAGAAAAACCCCCCTTTCGGTGTGATTGCAGGACTCCAAAGTTTCTGAAGCCAGCAGTTATCAATCAGTTCGTTGCGTAAATCCTCATCCGGTACGCACTCCTCTATGGCTATCATCAACGGCTGATGCTTGCCCACTTCCGAATGGTCGTTGTAGAGCAGGATGCCAAAAGTTTCATGGATTA
>MUGE01000205.1:0-3417 GCA_002900545.1 Thermoplasmata archaeon M11B2D
TTACTCTATGCTGATTGCGTAAATTGTACAAATAGATAAAAACTCCATTCAATTTACCAAATTCATTCAAAGAATTTAAAATTAATTTTAATTACTATTATTTTGTAACTATATTAGAGGAAAAATCGACCTATATAAAAAGAATAAACTTGAGGGATAATATGAAAAAAAAAGATTTTAATAAAATAGTGATATATGCAATGACGCTAGTGTTCATTAGTGTTGGATTTGTCTCGGCGTATCAGAATGAAGAGTTAAATCGGAGTTTTGATAACCACATTACTCAAAAATCAGATGGTCGTTCCACTATTATTGAGCATCGCTATAGCCTCAATCAATATTCTTTGGATTCCTATCCGGTGATGGAAAATCCGATACCTCTAAAGGATTTGGGAGAAACAAAAAACAAAATACCAATCGAACTTACGAATACACCAAGTGAGTTTTCCTGGCTTTCTGTTGATGGTAAAGATTGGATGACCTGTGCAAAAAATCAGGGGCGTTGCGGTAGTTGTTGGTTATTTGCAGCAATGGGTGCTTTGGAAGCTGTAATCAATATTCGTGAGGGATGCGATGATTTGGATCCTGATCTTTCTGAACAATACGTACTTTCCTGTTTACCAGAAGCAGGATCCTGCAATGGGGGAAATATCGAGCATTGCGTATATTATTATATTATGAATAGCTCCGTGGAAGGGAATTTTAGGAATGGCACTCTTACTGAGGATAGTTTTTTATATCAATCAAGTTTTGAATACATCCCGCCCTGTTCTGACAAACCGCAGAATTGGGAGGAATTCCTCGTACCAATCTCTAATTATTGGGAAAATTGGACGAATCTAAACGATCCTTCTTTAAATGATATCATCAAGTCTCTTTTGATTCAAAAAGGACCTCTTATGGCGTATTTCTGGGCTTCGGAACGATTCATCAGATGGGGGACATTTGTAAAAAGTCCATCTAAATATTACCCGGATTACAATGAACAATGCCCATATTATATCAATCATGGAATGACGATTGTTGGTTGGAAAGATGACCCTTCAGTAGGGAATGGCGGCTATTGGATTTGTAAAAACACCTGGGGTCCAAACTGGGGATATAATGGCTTTTTTAATCTGGAATATGATTGTTTGAATCTTGGTGCTTTTATCGCCTGGGTGGATTATGATCCCGATAGTTATGATTGGCCGCCGGTCGCGAATGCTGGAGGATTTTATTACGGAAAAATAGGGGAAGAAGTTAATTTTGATGGGAGCAAAAGTGTTGATCCAGAAGGTGCAATTTCCTCATACACATGGAATTTTGGTGATAATATAACCGCCAATGGACCAATTGTCTCTCATGTCTATGCACAACATGGTGTCTACCCGGTGTCTTTGACAGTTACAGATAGTAGTGGACAGCAAACAACTCAAATAACCCTTATTGGAGTCGATGAAGATCCATTGTCCGTAGATATATCTGGAGGATTTCAACTAAAAATAGGTTTTACAAACCCTGTTGATAATGAGTTGAAAAATTTTGAGTATCAGATAGAATTGAAAGGTTTAATCATTCCAAATCGGATTGCGGGTATTTTTCGGTCAATACCGGAAGGTGCTAGAGCTGAAACAACGATGCGTTTATTTGGTATCGGTTTTGGGACAGCAACTATTGACATAAATAGTTTCATAACAACTGCTCGTTTTCTTATCATAGGACCATTCATTAAAATACTGAATGTCTCCTAATGAGGGAGTTGGAGGAAAAATCGTTTCTGTTATAAATTCAAATAGCTATGTTAAAAAAGATTTACCACCAAAACAGTTAAAACCGATAAGTGAATTCCCAGGATATCTATAAGGGCGCATAGCTGAATTATGGGCTAGGTAGCCTTCCTATGGGCGGGTAACAAAGTGGCTATGTGGCGGACTGCAGATCCGCCTACGAGGGTTCAAATCCCTCCCCGCCCTCTAACAAAAAAAGTCTGGGAGAAAAGAATCTATGAAAAGAAAAAAACACTATTTTGAGGCTTTAATCATACTGTGTATATCGACGCTTTTTTTGCTGCCACCCACGAACAGACCTTTGCAAGCAGAACCAACTACAGCGCTGCTTATCAATGAAGTGATGTACCGTCCCATTGAAAATGAAAATACGAACGAATGGATAGAGCTTCACAATCCAACGTCCACACCAATTGATGTCGCTGGATGGATGCTTGCTGATGAAAAAGAAACCGACACCTTGCAGGCAGACCCAGATCATGGAGATGGCACGACGGTCATTCCGCCAAGTGGGTACGCTATTGTCACCGACAAAGGATCGACTATCTACGACACGTTTATGGTTGCTGACACTGCGATACGACTTTCTGTAGATGACGGCACTCTATGTGGTTATGGACTGAACAACCAAAAAGAAAAAATCATGCTGTTTGATCCAACAGGAGTCTGCATCGACGCCATGGAATGGGGTGAAGACTATGACGAAGTCCCTGGCCTTCCTGCCAAGCTTGTTGCAAAAGGTAATTCCCTCGCACGATATGGAGAGGTAGACCAGGATGATTCTTCTCTTGATTTTGTTGAATGTAGCAGTCCTACACCAGGAAGTCAAAATATCTTTGATGAAGAATCGGAAAACGTCATCTCTGATGAGAACTCTGATGAACATTTAGGGTGTGACTCTGCAATTATTCTCATCACCGAGCTGTATCACCATGCATACGCAAATATGAAAAACGAATTTGTTCGCATTTTCAACCCCTCGAACAGAACTATAGATATTTCGGGATGGTACCTTACCGATGAGCCCTGGAAACAACCAGAAGATCAGCCAAAAATCATCTTCCCAAAAGATACGCATATGCTGCCAGATACCTCCTTTTTCATCACGCAAAACGCATCTGATTTCCTTTGGGAAACCACGATTTTGCCTGATTTTGAATACGCGATTGACTCACAGCCGTCTGTTCCTCAACTCCTCACCTATAAGACAGTCAGTTTCAGCAACACTGGTGGTCTTGTCGGCCTTTATACAGCTGCTTCAACCCTCATTGACCTTATTATCTACGGAGATGCCAATCAGTTCATCTCTTGCTGGGATGGACCAGCAGTCAATGCATCAGGACAAGGAGTCGTCCTGAGGAGAAACACGGTTAACGGAACATTCATTGATACAAATTCAGCAACCGATTGGGTATCCCCACGGATTTATCGTCTTGGACAATCAGATCTTGAACTGCAAACAGCTCATTGTCCTGAAGAGGTTATTGTGTTTGTGTCACCAGACAATAGCTATGAGACCCTTGTCCATGAGTTACGAAATGCCCATGCCTCTATTGACATCAACATGTATGAATTCACAAGCACTGGTCTTTATTCAGAAATCATCAATGCCCTTCAGCGAAACGTGAGGGTGCGTCTCTTCATGGAG
>MUGE01000206.1:0-3371 GCA_002900545.1 Thermoplasmata archaeon M11B2D
TAAAAACCGCTTCAAAGACACCGTCCGTGGTGTATACATGGGTTGGAGACTGCTCTTCTGCAGTCTCATTGTCGCCAAAATCCCAGTGAAAGGTATAAGGAGAGACACCGCCAGTAACGGTTCCATTGAACTGAATGGGATCACCAACAAGCCCGTCGTAGGGACCTCCGGCGTCAACCTCTAAGGGGAGTGGGGTCTCATCGTTTTCTAGTTTAATTAACCAAACATCGTGTAATCCTGCACCATAGGAAAGGGTATGTCCGGTTAGAATATAGCCACCGTCCGTGGTCTGCTGAATGGAATACCCGACATCGGAAGAAGACCCACCAAATGTTTCATTCCATAAGTGATTACCCATGGAATCTGTCTTTACTACCCAAACATCGTCACCACCGGCACCGTAGGAAAGAGTATACCCAACAATTATATAACCACCGCTAAAGGTCTGTTGAACAGAGTAGCCATAGTCTCTGCCTGTTCCGCCAAAGGTTTTCATCCATTGTTCATTTCCTGATGAATCTGTTTTGATAAGGAACATGTCATACAGACCCGCACCAAAGCTACTGGTTTCTCCAGTAAGGATATACCCGCCATCAGCTGTTTGTGCTACAGAATAGGCTATATCTGAATCATCTCCGCCAAATGGATTATGCCATTGTAGATTGCCCATACTGTCTGTCTTAACAAGCCAAGCGTTAAGAAGATACCCTGGACCATAGGACATTGTCCATCCGGCCAGTATATACCCGCCATCGACAGTCTTTTGAACGCAATAGGCACCATCTGTGTAGAGCCCCCCAAGGGTTCTTGTCCATGTCGGATTACCTGAGGCATCGGTTTTGATAAGCCAAGCATCCACACTCCCTGCCCCTGATGATAAGGTATGTCCCGCGACAATGTATCCACCGTCGGGTGTTTGTCGAACACTAGTACCGCCATCATCTTGTGCACCACCAAAGACCCTATTCCATTGTTCATTACCGTTAGAATCGGTCTTGATAAGCCAGAGATCTTCCCCGCCAGCACCATAGGATTTTGTATAACCAGTTATGATATAGCCATTGTCAGTGGTTTGCTGAACGCATTTGCCCTCCTCATCATTTGCACCACCGAATGTCCTATTCCACATCTCGTTTCCCAAGGCATCTGTCTTAATAAGCCAGACATTGCGACCACTGGTCCCATACGAGCGGGTGTACCCCGTGATGATATACCCCCCATCCGCGGTCTGTTGAACCGAATGGCCAACATCGATATTGCTTCCCCCAAAGGTGACAGCCCATTCGTAACTTCGAGAGGAATCATAAATGTTGTAAAGTGATACATTTGCCAAAGACTCCGAAGCATCGTGTACGGTAGTTGCATGTAATAGGGGAACTGCCCCAGGGGTCAACAGTAGACAGGAAATAAGCGCAAGAGACAAATGATTCAGAAAAGTTCTTCCTTCAGGTATCCTCTTTCGATTTTTTCGGATTTGAAAAACGTCTGCGTCTTTTTTTTGGTATGATATCCCGTTGTCCATTTTCTTCCACCTGTTATTGTTATTTATATACAATCAACCATATAAACTTGTCTGCAATGATTCATCGATAAGACTCTATCACAGACGTAGTTTATTTTCTCTGATTACGTATGAAAAATATTCTTATGTATCAAGTGTTTCAAACAATGTCCTGCAAAGATTTAATTCTCAAATTTTTTACAAACACATATCATAATTTACCAATGCTTTTTAAATAAACAATACGTATACTAATACCCTATCATATGAAGAATAAACCAATAACCGCACATACGAGAACAGCTATGATCATTGCCATTGTGGCTGGGTTTTTATTGATTGTTGCTGGGGTGAATGGGATTGCAACATGGGAGATTATTAGAAATTTTGTCACCACTCATATCATGGACAATAGCATCGTTCAGATGGTCTTTGTTGTTTTAATTTCTATTGCCTCGTTAGGTGGTATTGCTGTACTAGTGGGTGGTTTTTTACTTGGTAAAGATAAAATCAGAACCGGCAAATTTCTTATTTGTCTTGGAGCTGGATTTGGTTTTGTCAGTGTAATCGTAACAGCTGCTGTTGCTTTTATTGAAAAAAATTTCGAAATCAGCGGTTTTCTCTCGATAGGTACCGTGGGTCTGATTCTTTCGGTCATAGCACGAATGGTTGTCAAGAAAGAATAGTTTTCATCTTGGTTTTTACTAATAGAATAGTGCTGGGGAATGAATTTGTGCACGTTTTTACTAGTAAAAATATTGATTGTATAGGGGCGTTGTACTCAAGTCGAGAGTCTGTGTTAATGGTGTAATGTTCATACTATAATTATTCAATATCATAATCGGCAAATAATAAATTATAATCACTTCGATTTATCATCCGATATGATTATTAAATAACTTCTTATTGACTACATTTAGATTATAATAAAAAAAATTGACTGATATGGAGAAAACATTATGAAAAAGTGGTATGAATCTCTTTTTGAGAATTATGGTAAAAACTATGATAATGAAAGTTATACAAAGGGAACAATTGGTGAATGTGACTTCATTGAAAAGGAACTTGATTTTGATAAATCACTGAAAATAATAGATGTTGGATGTGGAACAGGTAGACATTCGATTGAATTAACAAAAAGGGGTTATAATGTCATAGGAATTGATTTATCGGATTCACAACTAAAGCAGGCAAAGGAAAAAGCCAAAGCACAAAATTTGGAAATAGAATTTCAAAAACATGATGCAAGAAAATTACCTTTTAAAGATGATTTTGATTTGGCAATAATGCTTTGTGAAGGAGGATTTTGTTTGATGGAAACAGATGAAATGAATTTTGAGATATTAAGAAATGTTGCAAAATCTTTAAAGAAGTCTGGTAAGCTGATTTTTACAACACTTAATGGATTATTTCCATTATATCATTCAGTTGAAAAATTTTATTCCTCAAAAACGGATAAAGGAAATACTACTTGTGGAAGTAATACTTTTGATTTAATGACTTTTAGAGACCATAATATTACAACAGTAGAAGATGACTCTGGTAATAAAAAGGAATTAGAATGCAATGAGAGGTTTTATGTTCCATCTGAAATTACATGGTTGTTAAAGTCTCTGGGTTTTAAAAAAATTGATATTTATGGTGCAAAACTTGGTGCATTTTCGAGAAACGATGAACTTACAACTGAAGATTTTGAGATGCTAGTTATTGCCGATTTTACTTCAGAAATTTGAAAAAATTACGTGAATTCATTATTCATTCTCCCTATCAACATTGTAATCATCAAGTAATAATGAAAGATCCTCTGTCCTTATTTCAGAGGTTTTACCAGTAAACACCAGTTCAAATAATATTATTCTTCATTATTATA
>MUGE01000207.1:0-3361 GCA_002900545.1 Thermoplasmata archaeon M11B2D
ACAGAGCGTAAGATGCCGATCGCCTCCGATGAGGTAGTCCTTACAAGGATGATCAAACGAGCTCCCTTGAAGGACAACCCAGATAACTATTACAGCTATTTCTACATAAACGACCGTGCTGCCTCGTTTACAGAGTTTATCGAGCTTTTGACCCATGCACGGATCTCCGGGGAAGGCTATAACATCGTCAAGCAAGGAGATGTCACCAACCTTGTCGAAATGGGATCTATCGATCGAAGGAGGATCATCGATGGCATCGCAGGCATAAGCACGTTTGATGAGGATATCGAGAAAGCGGAGAAGGAACGTGGGGATGTAGAAAAGAACCTCGAGCGAATCGACATCATCTTAAATGAGATTACCAGTCAAATACGCCAACTGAAGAAAGACCGGGATGCGGCGTACCGATACAAGGAGCTCAAAGATAAACTCTATGAGACAAAAGCGATGATTGCCACGAAGAAAAAACAGGAAATCGAATCCCAAATCCTTGAGGTCACCAAACAAATCGAATCCTATGAGACCGAGCAAAAGAAATTCGAAGAACAAAAAGAGACGTTACAAACCCAGTACATGGACCTCCAAAAGAAATTAAATGAGGTTGAAAAGAAAATCGGTGATGCCGGTGGGGATGAGGCACACGGCATCAAAGAAAAAATCGACGTGCTCCGCTCTGAGACTATCAAGATTGATGAACGGATCAACTACTCAAACGGTGAGGTAGCTGAGAAGAAAAAAGAAAAAGAGACATTAGAGGAATCCCTTCAAGGCATCACAAAAGAACTTGACGAATACACCACACAGAAAGACAAGCTAGGCCAACAGATCGAAGAAGTCCAGACCACCCTTACAACAAAAGAACAGGAGCTAGGGGCCTTACGGGAAGAAATCGCACAATCAGATGACACCTCCATGGACATCACCCGGGAGCTTGTCAAGATGCGGGAGGAGTACGACAAGAAACAGACCCAGAAACATGAATATGAGCTGACCCGGGATAGACTGAAAGAAAAACTCGATGCAATAGACCTGCAGATCGCAGAGTTGCAGGAAACCAAATCCACCTATGAGTTCGAGCTAAAAGACATCGACTGGCAGGCGGGGGAGCTGCAGAAAGGAAAGCATGAGATCGGAAAGAAAGCAAAAGAATCAGAAAAGCAGCTTTTTGAGAAAAAGAAACGGGAATCAGAGATCACCGAGCAGCTTGCGGATCTTGAAAAAGCGGTTCTTCGGCTGCAGCGAGAACAGGCAAAGCTACAGGCGGAGCGGGAAGCCGCACAAACCGTTGGTGCAAAGTACAACTCCGCGGTGGAATCACTTCTTGCCGCACGAAATTCTGGTGAACTGAAAGGCATTCGCGGCACGATTGCGGAGCTTGCACGGGTCGATGAAAAATACATGCTACCGTTGGAGATAGCTGCTGGTCCTCGGATGCAGGCGGTGGTTGTAGAAGACGATGCCGCTGCCGCGGAAGCGATAGGGTATCTGCAGAAGAAAAAACTCGGACGAGCGACGTTCCTTCCGATAAACAAGATGATTGTCGGTAAACCACGCGCGCAGTCCCTGATGACAATCCGAGATGAAAGCTCCCTTGGATATGCGATTGACCTGATACGATTTGACTCGGAGTACCGCGGTGCGTTCTGGTATGTGTTTGGTGACACGGTGATCGTCAACACCCTTACCGATGCACGACGACTGATGGGCGGCGTCCGACTTGTGGACCTCAAAGGCAATCTTATTGAAGCCAGCGGTGCGATGGTCGGTGGCAGCACACCAAGCGAGCGACTGAGCTTTGGAAGTGCAGACCAACGCTTGCTTGACGAGGTCACCCGCAAGTTACAGGCGGCGATACAAAGCCAGGATCAGTTATCAGAGGAACTTGCTCAGTTGAAAAAAGACATCGGGGAACTAGAAAACGCGTTCCGGTCACTGAAAGGGGAGACTGATACCGGGACCCAGACAAAGACCCTGGAACTCCGAAAGAAAGAGTACAGCGGAAAACTTGACCTCCTCAGCAAAGACCTTGAAACAAAACTTACAGAAAAACAGACAATCGAGGCCGAATGCACGACGGTTCTTTCGTCTCTTACTGAATGCGAACAACGACTCACAGAGCTTGATGCATTAAAGGAAGAAAAAGGAAAGCATCTACTCAAAAGTACAAAAAAAGAAGTAGCTCAGGCTGTTCGCGGCCTTGAAAAAACCGTCTCCGAGCTACAGGAGAACATGCTTCGGCTCCACAGCGAACAACAGACCCTTCAAACGAAAATAGAGTTACTTACCGAACGGAAGACCGAACTTTCTGAGAAAATCACCGACATTGATACCGAGGTGCAGTCTTTAAAGCAGACTATCCAGGAGCTGAAAGCGCAGCGCACACAAGGCCAAGATGAACTTAAGACCCTGATGACCGTCGAGGAGACGATGAGCGGAAAGACAAGAGAACTGGCCGTAGAACGGGACCGACTGTACAAGAAAACCATAGGAATTGAAAACGAGCTAGAGACTCTTTCCACAAAAACCGAATCCTACATTGACCTGATTACCCGGGCGAAATACCGACTGCCTACCCTTGAGGACTCTCTGAAGGAGCTTGATCAGGAGATCGCGTTGTATCGTGTCGAGATAAAAACCACGAAATTACCTGCCCTGGAGTCTCTGAAGGAGACGATCCTTTCCATTGAACAGACCATGCAGCAGCTTGAACCCGTCAACATGCGTGCTTTAGAGGAATATGAACATCAGATGGAGCGGAAGAAGAAGTTCGATGAGGATGTCGACCATCTCAACAATCAGAAGAAGAATCTCGTGAAACTTGTCGGGGAGATTACCAGTAAGAAAAAAGAACGGTTCTTTGAAATCTACGATGAGATTAACAAGAACTTTCGGGAGATCTACGGGCAGTTGTCTGAAGGTGGGGAAGCAGAGTTGTTGCTTGAAAACGAGCAAAACGTCTTTGACGGTGGTCTGACGATCAAAGCACGACCACAGGGAAAAAAAGTCTTACGGCTCGCTGCCCTCTCTGGTGGTGAGAAAAGCATCGCGTCCCTTGCATTTATCTTTTCGATTCAACAGTATGACCCAAGCCCGTTCTACGTGCTTGATGAGATCGACATGTTCCTTGATGGGGTTAACGCCGAGATTGTATCACGCATGATAAAAAACCGGGCGGAACATTCCCAGTTCATCAGCGTGTCCTTACGGAAGATCGCGCTAAAAGAGGCCAACTATCTCTACGGGGTCACGATGCATGATTCCGGCATCTCTGAGATGATTGGGAACATCGACCCAGACTCGGTCGGGCCCAAAGGGGAAATACACAGTAGTGTTCAGGAGGTGCTCCCGCATGGAGCTGGAT
>MUGE01000208.1:0-3343 GCA_002900545.1 Thermoplasmata archaeon M11B2D
CGAGGCAAGATAGCAAGACTTCTTGCCACAAAACTATCAACTGCAATAAAGGCGGATGTCTTCACCAAAAGAAATATCGCTAGTGAACTACAAGAAGACATCAACACCAGGTTGCAAGAGATACGAAAAAAATAATAAAAAAAAAAAAGGAAAAACTCCTTTATTTTTCCTCTTTTTTCAGGAGCTGTAACTGCAAATCTTGCAGCTCTTTGATATATTTCTCTATTTGCTGGATCGCAGTAAGCAACTTGTAAATCTCTGCATCTTCTGGAGTGGGGGGTACTGCAGATTGCGGGAACTCCTCCTTTTTCTTATGGAATTCGGAGGCATCGTATTTCTCCTTTAAAAACTCACGGGTGGATTTTAGGTTCTTTATCTGTTCCGATAGTTCATGGAATTCATTCATCGTTTCCATTCCTCAAATTAAGCTTTTCACGTAGAGTGCAATTATAGTTGTAATAATCATTGAGATAATAAGAGTTTTGGATACCGTCGGATATGGTTTATTTGATAGATTCTCGTGTTTTAACCGCGATTCCATGAGTAAACGAAAGCATTTCATCTCTGGTAAGCAGCGTCCGACCAACCGCTACTAACACATCGTTCCTATCGACAACCACACATTCATCAAATGGCCGAAGATCAGGGTCACAATCCAAGACAAACTTGGAAAACACGCTTTTACCCTCTGATACAAATGGCACTGCGTCATCCGCGACTACAACCCGCAATACAGGGAATGGGAACCATGCATGAAGCCGACGAGCACCATCTGCCTTTAGCGTAAACAAACCATCATCCGCACGCATCGAAAGCACATGAGCCTCATTAGAGAGGATGTTTCGTATTTTTCCGGTTCGTTTTGACTTGATAATGATGACCTTCCCATTGAGTAGAGCTTCAGATGCACCTCGTCCAAACTGCATATCTGCAACCGCCGAGACACGTCGTAAATCAAAGTCAAAAGCCAATCTTTGAGATGTTCCTTTCAGGATCGTTATACCTTTTTTCCAATGAAGGATAGTGCCTGTCTTAAGAAATTTCTGCGTAACATGTTGTATGATTTCCTTGGTTTCCTTATCGACGGACATCGGAAACACGGATTGGGCAAGCGGGTACATTTCATCCAGTTCAAAAGGGACCGGACCAAGAGTGGAATCTACAACAAAATTGACGTGTTTCTTGCAAAGAATCTTTTTAATCTCCTGCTGATAGCCCATCGAATACGGTTTTGTTCCTTCGGGAAAGACCACTGTTGTGTCAAACAATGGGTCAAACCGCGAAAACAATCGCGTGTGATACCGAAAAATCGCTGGACGATAAATCGTCTGAGGACCGGTATAAAATATCGCGGTTTTTTTACGTACTGGTTCGAATTGTTCCAGCCATTCACAATGGGGTTGTCCCCGTAACACCTGCAATCCCTCGAGAAGAAAGGGATTTGCTGACGCACGCTGTTCCACAAGTTCCCATAACCATCCTCCTTTTATTGCCGTTCGAATCGTCCGTAGCTCCGCGAAACTGACATACAGGTTATGCAACGCTAACTGCATCGTCCGCTCTTTGACATCAAGGTGACGTAATTCCGATACGGTGGTTGTTGAACAAACAGGGCAACAACAGGGCAGTTCCGCAAGGTCATCGAAGTTCTCTGTCCCCCAAGGAAAAATCATTCGTCCGTCCTGTGCATACTTTGCGTAAGCAGACGAATCAAAGAAATCACAGCCAAGAGCAACCGCTAGAGAAAAAACCAAAGGATGACCGGCACCAAAGAGATGGACCGGTTTTGAGGGGTCAAGACCTCGTTTTGCAGCAAGGATACAACGAATCAAATCAGCGTATCGCTGGTTCTCCATAAGTGGGACAACACCACCGATAGGAAAAAAGTCCGCATCAAGGCAACTAAGCTGCCGTGCGCACTGCTCTCGCAGGTCAGGGTACACAGAACCCTGGACAGGACACGCAAGCAGCATCTCGCCTTTCTCAGGGATACTTTCTTTGGCTCGTCTGATTGTCTCTTTGACACTTTCATACGATTCCTCCTTTGTCTGACCAGGGGTTCCGAAAACGTCAAGGATGGTGCCAATGTCACTACCGATGTCCCGTTGGAACCGTACTATCTCAAGAGGATCTACGTTGACATCGCCATAGACATAGCTTTGAAACGTACCCGAATCAGTCATAATCGTGCCATGAAAATCAATAAGCGAATGCACACCGGATGCCAGCGCACGCGTTCTAAGGTCTGAATCCTTGTTTATGATATAGGAATTTGTAATTAGTATTTCAATCCCAAATCGTTGGCTCATCTCCTTTGGAGTAATCATCATCTTATTTGGGTTAATCACTGGAAGGAGATTTGGGGTGGTCACCTCCCCATGACGTGTCGTGAAACGGCAAAGACGCCCTGCTGCGTCTCGCTCCCTGATCTCAAAGGTCATTTTTTCAGCAATCGTGTAAAAGAAGCCTGCTATTTAGGTTTTAGTGCAAACAATGCTATTAAGGAAAAAAATAAAAATCCTAATCGCTGGTATCCACCGATGCGGTTCTGCGGATCGAAGCAAGGTTCTATCTCTTTTGGTTTAGACGATCTGGATGGGATCAAGTATCTTACGCAGAATAGCAATCGCAGACAACGAGGCCATATAGCTTGACTGAGGGTTGTTTGGATTTGGCATATTCTCCACCTCTGCACGCAGTCTTCCAAACCTACCATGTGCAAGGATCTTATGACTGATTCTTGTTTCAACGGGGTCAGCGACGATTTCAACGATTGTCTCATCAAAACCAACACCCGCCAAGGAGAGACATGCGGCGACGTTGATATTCCGGGGAAATTGCTTGACTGCATCCCGTGCTGTCCCCTTATATACCACAGTCCGTTGATCAACAGATTTCCCAAGAGACGCCGGTGGTTTGGTCGTCACCAAGGTCACACTATCAAGTTTTTCGATGCGTGCCGCAAGCACCCCATCAATCCCACAGACAGCACCAGAGGGAAGATAGATCTTCCGATGATATTTCCGCGCGATATCTTCAAGCCGTTTCCGAAACGCATCATCAAATAAACTGCCAATGCTCATGATGATGAGATCCCTCTTTGCTTCAAGAACAGCGACCGCATAGGTGGTAACCGCCTGCTGAGATGCTGCTTCAAAGACGACATCGACATCTTTTAAGAATACTTCAACAGGCTGTACCGATGCTTTCTCCAATGATGAACAGAGGTTCTTTGCAGCGACAGGATTGCTATCATACAGGTAGATTTTTTCTATATCGTTCATCATGTCCGCTGCTTTTGCGACATCTGATCCAATCGCACCACATCCGATTATGCCAAGTC
>MUGE01000209.1:0-3330 GCA_002900545.1 Thermoplasmata archaeon M11B2D
CGCCATGAAATATTCTATAGCATCTTCTCCGTTGGTAATGCCCCCAACTCCAATGACAGGTATATGTACGGTTTGTGCTATATCATAGACACAGCGAATCCCAATAGGTTTAATCGCTTTTCCAGAGTACCCTCCGGTTTTATTAGCAAGGATGGGACGACCAGTTTCAAGGTTGATTTTCATACTTTTTACCGTGTTGATTGCGACGATGGCGTCTGCGTTGGCGTTTTCAATGGTTTGTGCGACTTCCACCAAGTTTGTCATATTTGGTGATACTTTCACAAAGACGGGAAGACAGACTTGATGTTTTATCGAAGAGATGATGTCAAATAGTAAGGTTTGATCAGAGCCGACTTCTAGGCCATAGTGTTTTGCATGTGGACAGCTTACATTAAGTTCAACAGCTGCCGCACCAAAGCCCTGCATCTTTTTAGCAAGAGTGACAAAGTCTTCGGCAGTGGCTGCAAAAATACTGCCGATGATTGGTACTTCGGATTGTTTCAGTACGTTCATTTCCTGACCATAGAGGTCAATTCCAGGATTGGGAAGACCCATGGCATTTAATATTCCATATTCCAGTTCGATGACCGTTGGGTTTGCATATCCATCCCGTGGGTGTATGCCGATGGATTTTGTGACAATAGCTCCAGCTCCTGAGTCAATCATCCGCTGTATGCTTCCTGCGTCCTCATCCATTATTCCTGAGGCAAGCATAGTTGGATTTTTCAATCGTAATGGACCAATTGCTGTAGTAAGGTCGGTCATGATTGCACCACATCGTTAAATGGAATCCCGTATAAAGTCATTTTTACTAAAAATCATGGTTAAATCGTAAAGAATAAAGGATGTTAACAATCGTTAATTATATAAACCAACAGAATATATCATATGTATGCAGCGTACACCCTGCGAATACATGATATGGAACGGAATTCCTGCGATACGGAAAGAACTTGCTGAAACCCTTATCAAACAATTTGGACTTAGTCAGAGAGAAGCTGCAGAAAAACTTGGATTAACTCCTTCAGCAATCTGTCAATATCTCTCAAAAAAAAGAGGAAAAAACGATACATTTGACCTAACAATCATGAAGGAAATCATCATCTCCGCTGAACGTATCATGGATAACAACGGCAACGACGTCGTCGTCGAAACCTGCCGCATTTGTCGCCTTTTACAAAAAACAAAACGAATCGCCCAGATTTCACCAGAAGAATAACTCCAAGGACAGATTGGAACGACGACGGAGGCACTGCTATATTATTTTAAAAAACCATCGATTCTATAAATTAAGATGTACGGTATGTGATTTTTCTGTACACATTCAAACGCTAGGGTTGTAGTTCCACCCTCTTGAATGATATAACTTTTACTAGTCCCATTGATTACCCATCTGCCATCAACAAACGTCCCTTCCCGAAATTTATAGGTTTTGTTTGGTAGCCAAAGGACTTTTTTACTACCTCCTTGTACCTGATAGAAGATCACTGGCTGATCTTCAATAAGCTCTGATGTGTACCCCTCAGTATATAACAAGTCGGGATCACTACCAAACGAAAGATAGATAAGGGAATCAGGTAAAATAAGGGTGTGCACACGCTTTGTACCCTCAATAGCAGAACAATCATCAACATCACGAAAAACACCATTTGCTACCATTGTAGCCAGTGTGGACTGTAACAAGAGACATTGTCGTTCGACTTGCTGTTCTGCAAGAAAAATACGAAGGGTCCCTGATGCACCGACTAGCAGCAGCAAAACAGCAGCAATCATCGCAATACTAATCATAAATCGCACAAGAAGCATCTCGGCAGCGGTATCGTCTTTTTGTCTCATCGTGACATCTCCTAAACGATATTTTGCCTAGATTTCTGAATTGATTACTGGTTCTGCTCCACCATGCCAGCTGACCCTAGGATGCATCTGAATCACATGGACAGACTCTGAGGTATCATCAACCAGCAATGCAACCCCTTTTTCAGATCCAATCTTCTTAATTGATTCGCCGATTTCACCATGCATATAGATGGGACGAATCTGACGTAACGCATCAATATCATCCTGTGCGGTTAACCGATGACAGATGATGATATCACAATGGGAGAGCACCTCTGGTTCAACTGCACCTGGTCGCTGTGTCGCAAGAATAAGAGAAAGACCAGGTTGCCGTCCTTGTCGCATCCAACTCTCAATGAGTACCTCTTTGCTAAGGGTCTTTTTTCCATAAGGGACAAACAATTGTGCTTCATCGACAGCAAGCCAGACAAGAGGAATCTCTTTCTCTTTTATCATAAACCCCATTTTTTTCTGTTCATAGATTTTTCGTGATAATACACGTTCCTCAAAAATTTTTTCACTGAGAATTGCAACGACAATGTCCTTTAGTGCTGGATTGGGAAGAACACTAAGGTCAAGAATAGTCAATGACGCAGGAAGAGCGATATCAGATATCGAAAGACCATGTTTATCAAAAATGCCCCATGATTCTGCCATGAAAAAAAAGTTCTCCATTGCACATTTGACACTATTTTCCATCCGATCATCCCTGCGGATTAACGAAAGGATTTCTGCAATGGAAAAATCCTGTGATTTTGACTGCAAGGTAAGGATCACGCGTGTTAACGCCACTCCAATCGGATCTGTGACTTTTACCTCAAATAATTGGCACCAATGCAGAGGGGACAGTTCCGCAATGCGCAAGCAAAACCGCTCCACGGAAATATCAGTTTTCGAATAATTTCTCATACTACATACCGGTGCGAAAAGACGAAGCGGAAATCCTTTGGGTTTCAAACCCCATTGTATAAGATTTCCTGTAGTACCATCACTAGGGAACTGTGTTGACCAGAAAACCCCTAATGTATCAAGAACAATAACTGAAAGATGCTGTTTTATCGTATCCGCAAGCTCAGATATCTCTTCCAGGAATACTCCAATTGTATAGGATTTTCCATATCCTCTTTTCCCGCATATGAAAATCATATGTGGACGTAAGGCATCAAGATACACTGATGCTCCAAGTGATCCATCAAGAGCATAGTATTTTCCGATATTTAGAGCGCCTTCGTTTGTTTTTTCTCTGCGTCCAAGAATATATTGTTTTTGAGAGAAACCTAACTGTCCCTCAGCATGAGATTCCTTCATGATTTACCTCCCGACTCAATATTTTTTGTAAATGAAAAAATATAAATGCTGATAGATATTATATACTTTATGGCTGGGGTGCTATATTTTTATATGTACCTCCAAGTCATGTAGTGCAAAACGAATCATACGTGCATTAATTTGAAAAGTCTGGGGGAAGAGATATGAATGAAAATATATGTGCAT
>MUGE01000210.1:0-3286 GCA_002900545.1 Thermoplasmata archaeon M11B2D
CAATACCATTATTATCAAACAGGTAGCTATGGTAGAGGCTGCCTCGGGGGGCTTCTGTTATGGCTGCACCAAATCCAGCCCGACACACGATTTCACGCTTTGCTTCCTCTTTTAATGGAAGACGATCGATAATTTCAATGGATTCGTCGATACTATGAACAACCTCTATAGCACGTGCTAAATGAGAGACAAAGGGGGTGAAGTTGGGGAATTTTACGCCACTTTGTTTGGCTGCTTCTTTTGCGTCAGCAGATAGTTGTCCGAAATTAAGGTTAACTCTCGGAAGTGGACCAACCATAAATGAATCTCTTGTTTTTATATGGGAATGAAGGGCGGTGGAATACGGAGCCTGTTTTTCAGAGATGTAATCTCTATATTCTGATTCATGGATATTTAATCCTTCAGTGGATCGAAAACGACCAGTGTTAATGGCATAGGAGGTGGCATCAGATATCGCTATATGTTCACATTTTCTGATAAACTGAGGGATTTGGACCTTTGAAAAAAGTTCAACAGTATCAATCGCATCTTTTTTGGCGTTCACTAATTCTTTCCGTATTGCTTGAATTTTATTTTTACTGGGAATGGCAGTAAATCCCCCCACAACAGCCGTAACAGGGTGTACTGCTCGCCCACCGACAAGATCAGAGATATCATTCCCAAGTTTTTTTAGGCGTAGTGCTCTTTTAACAACATCGAGGTGATCCTTTGCCATTGCTATCGAACTTTCATAACCCAAAAGGTCTGGGAGAGAAAGGAAATACATGCTTAACACATGGCTTTGAATGTGCGCACTGAGGGCAAGGAGTTTGCGGAGATCATTTGTTTGATCACTTGGTTCTAGCCCAATGGCATTTTCCACGGCTCGTAAGGCAGTGATTTGATGAGCGACGGGACAGATCCCGCAAATACGAGATGTTAATTCCATCATTTCAGTGTAGCGTCTTCCAACGAGGAACGCTTCGAAAAATCGTGGAGGTTCGTAAATCCGGAAACGAAGGTCCTGAACTTTCCCATCCTTTGTGACACTAATATTAAGAGCACCACGTCCTTCAACCCGAGCAATATAATTTACTTGAATTGTTTTTGTATCCTGTTTGGAATTCTTCAACGCGATTGTTTTTTCTGTCATTTACTGTCCTGCCTCCCTGCGGAACTCCGTGGTCATGCCAGCATATTTTCTGAATTTGCGTTCGATGTCGTTTTGGTGAAGTCCAATCTCTTTAAAAATTTCAGCAAGCGCAGCGGCATTAGGGTTACTCATCGGTCCAAAACATCCCTCACATTCACGTCCAAGAGAGGGACAAAGGGCACCGCATCCTGCACTGGTCACGGGACCCATACAGGGTATTTTCTTACTTGTGATAAGACATTCATTATCTCGATACTTACATTCAACACAGACGGGATGTTGCCGCAAGCGAGGTCTGATTTGTAATAAAGATGCTTTAATAAATTCAAGAATCGTATCACGATGAGGCGGACAGCCTTTTAATATGGCATCAACCTTGATGTATTCCCCTATACCCATGACTTTTGTTGAATGAATCACCGTTGTATCAGCATACACTTTGTTTTCTGCCTCCATCTGGGGAATCCAATTACGAATCGAAGGGATGCATCCCGCGATGGCACAATCACCAAACGCGACTACAATTTTTGATTTTTTTCGTATCTGTTTAATCTCTTCGATTTCCTCGGGTGTTGAGATACCACCTTCAATAAAGCTAATGTCCCATGGTCCTTCAATGTTTTCTCGTTTCACCATGACCCAATACGTGATATCAATCACCTTGAGGAGGTCAAGAAACACGTCCTCTAAATGAAGGAGTTCTAATTGACATCCTGCACATCCTGTGAATTTGAATACTCCAACAGTCGGTTTTTTATTCATAGTTTTTCATCAGCCTCTTTTTATAATGGATGGATATAGGGTCGAATTTCATCATAGCTAAAGACTGGACCCTCCTTACAGACGTATTTTGGACCAATCTGACAATGTCCGCATTTTCCAATACCGCATTTCATGCGACGTTCAAGGGAAACATAAATCTGATTATCTCGAAATCCGATTGTTTCTAAACATTTCGCTGCAAATCGCATCATAATCTCTGGACCGCAAAGAAGTGCAATGGAGTTCTGATTACGGGTTTTCATTGAAGGGAAACACGATGTTACTAGACCGATTTTACAGTCCCAATGTGAGCCAGGCGTAACGGCATCGACCGTAAGGTCAAACCGACAATTTGTTATTTGACGCCATTCTCCGAATTCATATTTGAAAACCATATCTTCAGGGGTTCTTGCTCCATATATAATCTCAAGATGACCATAATTTTTCCTATTCTTTTGAACAAGATCGATAATTCCTCTGAGAGGGGGAAGTCCAATTCCTCCTGCGACAATTAAAATATCTTTGCTTTTCAGTTCTTCTATAGGCCAACCGGTACCATACGGACCGCGCATCGTCAATGTATCTCCTTCTTTGAGGTGAAAAATTGCATTGGTAACATTTCCTACATTTCGTACAGTAGTAGAAAAAGAGCCATCCTCATGAATTTTGCAAATGGAAAGTGCCGCTTCACCTATTCCAAATATGCTAATCATCATAAACTGCCCAGGTGCACAGGTGAAATTTTTTTGTTTTTCTTTGTCAACAAATGCAAGGGTATAGGTGTTAGTGTTTGAGCTTTCCTTTATAATCTTTTTTACTATTGCAGGATATGTTATATATTCATTTTTCAGTGTGACCTGTTCGATAATTTACTCCCCCCGTAGGATTTTTGCAACTTGGGTAATATCAATTTTGGAAGGACAAACACGAATACATCGTCCGCATCCAACACAACCAGAGTTATTGCCGCCTGCAGCTGCACCAAATTTACACAACATCCAATGTCGAATTCGTGCTGTTCGATCCCTGCGGAAATTTCCATGCATAGCGACTTCAGCGTATTCTAACAACTGACATGAATCAAGCTCTCGCGATCGTACTCCTTTTTGTAACGTGATATCAAGTGTATCGTAGACATCATAACAATAACAGGTTGGACACACTAATGAGCAGGAGCCACAGGAAAGACAAGCATGGGACCCAGCTATGCCTCCTCGCTCGCCTAAATCGGTCCATACAGCATGGTTAAGGCTTTCCGAGGCTATTTGGGAGAGCCATTGCGTATTCATATGTCTTTTAAATTTTCTCTCTGTCAATTTTTGTCGTTTTGCTTTTTCATGGAAATCTGCTTCTGTTGCTTTTTCAACAGCTGCTTTTTCCAATAGTTTTTTT
>MUGE01000211.1:0-3274 GCA_002900545.1 Thermoplasmata archaeon M11B2D
TTACAGCTAACGAAAGATTACGTCAAGGACTCTGAATTGTATTTTGAGCAATTCCCGTTTGATTGGATTCATCGTATCCTTAAAGCTTATCGAAAAATAAGCGAGGTTAATACAGAAAAATCGAAAGAGGCCAAAAAAGAGGTCTTTCGGTTAAATTCTCTCCGAGAGATGATTACGCCGTCCGCCGGACTCGGACCGGCGACCGCTCGGTTAACAGCCGAGTGCTCTACCAACTGAGCTAGGACGGCACAAATGCTTTGTTTTGTAGCGAATGAGAATAGTGTTTTGTATTAAAAGGTTACTGGATAGAATGTTCTAACGGTTTTAGGTTGAAGAAAGCATGTCACTTAAGCAGAACCAACAGCATGTTTCTGTACCAATTCCAAAGCATCTCCATGGTATTTTAAATAAGGTTTATATAAAAAAAATGAACAATGGGAGGTTATTAATATGAATTATGCGTTATTATATCGATTTGGGGTCTTTAAAATGTTACAAGGACGGGTCGTCATAGATTTTCAATATGATGAAGAAAAGGAGCAATGCAGCTGGGATATCAAGCAGAAAGGCAAGGATATGCTAAGCAAAGACGATCTGATTCAATTACTTCAGCATTGTATCGGCGAACTGATGACAACTTAATTATTGCATATGGTTTCTCTCTAGAAGCAACCGCTGCATTTTCGCCTTTCTTTTGTATGTTTATCAACCAATACTATAAATATGTCTCATTGTATATTTTTAAGAGGTGAATTTTCCTATGAAAACCTGTGGCGTGTTTCTAATCGTTATCCTGCTGGTCTTACCATCAATACCTCTACAAGCAGAAGATCAACCCTCAGAAAAAACACCCTTTATACCAAAGCTAGTATCATATACTGGTTCAAGTCAAAAGACGTTATCATATCAAAACGGGAGTTGCATCATCATCCGCGATGACTATGGGGTCCCGCATGTCTATGCGGACACGCTCGAAGAGATATCCTTTGGCATCGGATACGCTATCGCGGAAGATCGCCTCTGGCAGGCTGATGTGTTCCGCAGAGAAGCAACAGGCCGACTCAGTGAAATTGGCATTGGCAACGCTAGTAATGATTATTGGACCCGTATCTACGGATATACTACTGAGGAGAACACCGAATTGTTTTCAACCATGCAATCACCATATAAAGAGATGATTGTCGCCTATGCCGAAGGCATCAACCTGTACATCACAGAAGCGATTGATAACCCGGCTGAAAAAATGCCTCACGAATACGTTTCAAGAAACATCACCCCAAAGTTGTGGACGGTTGAGGATTCTCTCTCCATTGGCCAGCTTATGGTCAGACGCTGGGGGGAAGGGGGAGGCATGGAGCTTGTCTTTACCCTTGTCCTACAGCAGCTGATGCAGCGAAACGGAATACTTAAGGGATGGAAAATATTCAATGACGCCTGCCCTCAGGTAGACCCTGGAGCAACAACGACCATCCAATCAAATGATACAGAACCGCCGTTGATACCCTCGTTTAGTCTTCCGTTTTTTCCATGGATCCTGTATGAATCCGCACACTATATTGTGCGCATGAAACAACAAGAGCAAGTTTTCTGTGAATCCCATGGACTGCTGTACCATTTCGGCAGTAATGGGTGGGTGGTCGCGCCAGAGAGATCAGAAACAGGGAACACGCTTTTATTAGGGGGTCCTCAAATGGGACATTCAATTCCTCAAATTGTCGCTGAGATTGGAATGCACGGTGCAGGGATTAATGCAAGCGGCATGACCTTCCCCGGGGTTGGCCCCGCAATCGCAATCGGTGCAAATACCTATGGGGCTTGGACGACTACTTCAGGGCTTTCTGATGGAGTGGATACCTATATCGAGATTCTCCATCCACTGGATAAGACCCGGTACTTTTTCAACGGACGCTGGCAGAAGATGGAAAACCGTACCGAGATTATCTATGATAAAAATGGGGTATCCTCTGAATTTTTTTGCTATCGAACGATACACGGTCCTATTCTTGATATACGCTGGAAACCGTTGATCGGAGGAATAGCGGTATCCTCCAAGATGGCCTTCTGGAAGCAGGAGCATCATACCATCGAAGGCGTCATGAGTTTTCAACAATGTACAAACATAACAGAATTTGAACAGGGTGTTAGTAAAATTGTCTCCTCCCATAATTGGTTCTGGGCGGATAAAAACGGGGATATCGGCTATTATCATTCCGGGTATTATCCGATACGTCCTACCTATGGAATGTTTCATCGACGTATCGATGACCGGTTTCCCTTGCTTGGTACCGGTAAAGAAGAATGGCTTGGGATCGTTCCCTTCGAGGATCTCCCGCAGCAACGTAATCCTCCCGTAGGTTTTTTTGCGAATTGGAACAACAAACCAGAAATTGGCTGGAATCATGCGGAAGCAGAGGTTGGTCCACTCTGGGGGGAAGGTCATATCGTGGTCCGCATTATGGAACTTCTAGCGGCAGACGAAGCAGTAAGTTTCCAGGATATGAAGGATATCTGTGAGAACGTCGCGTACCACGATGCGTATGGTACGTATTTCAAACCATTCCTTCTCAGTGCGATTTATAATACCAGCGGGATCCCTTCTGATGTGATAAACGCGCTGGAAACATGGGACTGTTATGAAAACGATGCAGATTTGGATGGGTTCTATGATGACCCAGGTCTGACGATCTTTCATGCGTGGTACGACGCCCTTTTTGAACAGATCCTTCTTGATGAACTAAGCATGCTTGTCAAGGAGTATTCGCATAGTCTGCTGTTTCATATATTGCAGGGTGACTCCTCGAAACTTCATCTTCGATATCAGAACTATCTGAACGATACGCTAGAAACGGTTATCATTGATTCCCTTTATCAAGCGCTCTCTACACTTGAGGATCAGTATCATACCGCAGACGTCTCAGCATGGTTGACCCCGGTCAAAATACAAGGGTTCAAACGACTTGGGAGCCTTGAGCCACCATCGATGCCCTATATGAATCGAGGAACCTATAACCTTGTTGTCGAACTTCCACTTTGGATTCGTGGCTCAACAAACACATCTATAGCAGAAAGTGTGCTTCCACCTGGCCAAAGTGGCTTTATGGACTCTGAAGGAATTGCTTCTATGTTTGCCTATGACCAGCTCCCATTGTATACCTCCTGGATGTTCAAACAGATGCATGTCAGCGGGGAGGATCTTCTTCCAAACAAAACATAAAAAAACTTTTTCGTATTTAACGCAGAGAAATATTCTTTTCAAATAATCCTTGGATTCCTT
>MUGE01000212.1:0-3264 GCA_002900545.1 Thermoplasmata archaeon M11B2D
GTTTTCCGATCTGAAGGACCCGAAAACCGGTGAGTTGTTACTGAACCGGACGGTGCTTATCGCAAACACCTCCAACATGCCTGTCGCTGCACGGGATGCAAGTGTCTACACCGGTATCACCATCGCGGAATACTACCGAGATATGGGGTATGATGTCGCATTAATGGCGGATAGCACATCACGATGGGCTGAGGCGATGCGAGAGATCTCAGGAAGACTTGAAGAGATGCCTGGTGAGGAAGGATACCCTGCGTATCTTGCCTCACGACTTGCAGAGTTTTATGAACGCGCAGGGAGGGCACAGCTCGTCGGTTCAACGCATACAGAAGGGTCGATTTCTGTCATGGGTGCTGTCTCACCACCAGGTGGAGATTTCTCAGAGCCTGTTGCACAAAACACCCTACGGATCACCAAGGTGTTCTGGGCGCTTGATGCGGACCTTGCTGACAAACGACATTTCCCGTCCATCAACTGGTTGAAATCCTACTCGTTGTACCTTGAACAAGTCAATCCCCATTGGGAGGAACACGTAGGCAAAGGATGGCTACACCTGCTGAATAGCGCGATGGCGCTGCTGCAGAAAGAATCAGAGTTACAGGAGATCGTCAAACTCGTTGGTCCTGATGCCCTTCCACCTAGAGAACGTGCGCTTCTTGAGGGGGCACGGATGATTCGAGAAAATTATCTTCAGCAGAGCGCATTTCATGATGTTGACACGTATTGCCCTGGGAAAAAACAATTCGAGATGTTGCGTTTGATGCTGAAATTCTCAGATAAAATCCATGACGCTGCTGGGAAAAATGTTCAAATGGACGATATCATCGCGTTGAAATCCAAGGAATCACTGGCACGTCTTGGGAAGGTTCCCAATGAAGAGTTTGAGAAAGTGTTTAAGAAGATAGAATCTGAGTTCGAGAAAGAGATCGACACCCTGATAAAGAGGCGAGTGGCATGAAGAACAAGGATATCGAATACACAAGTGTAACGGCCGTGCAAGGACCGTTGATGATCGTTGAAGGAGTCGATGACGTCTCCTATAATGAAGTGGTGAAAATCCGCACGCCGACAGGCGAGGAGCGTACCGGTCAGGTCTTAGAAGTCTTTGAGCATAAAGCGATCGTCCAGGTCTTCGAAGGAACCCGTGGTCTGGATACAAAACATACGTCTGCCCGGTTTATCGGGGAGACCATGAAGCTAGGGGTTTCGAAGGATATCATCGGACGGATCTTTGATGGCACTGGTCGTCCTCTTGACAACTCACCACCCATCATCCCAAAGGAGCGCCGTGATATCAACGGGGAGCCAATCAACCCCTGTTCCCGTGAGTACCCCCGTGAGTTCATCCAAACCGGGATTTCAACGATCGATGGGCTTAACACGCTTGTCCGTGGGCAGAAGCTTCCTATCTTCTCAGGATCGGGATTGCCGCATAACGAGCTTGCCTCGCAGATCGCAAGACAGGCAAAAGTCCTTGGCAAAGAAGAGGAGTTTGCAGTCGTGTTCTGTGCAATGGGGATCACCAACGAAGAGGCGACGTTGTTTATCAAAGGTTTTGAGCAGAGTGGTGCTTTGGAACGAACCGTGATGTTCCTGAATCTTGCTGACGACCCTACCATTGAACGGATCATCCTCCCACGTCTCGCATTGACCTGTGCCGAGTATCTTGCCTTTGACCTGGACATGCATGTGCTTGTGGTTCTAACCAACATGACCAACTATGCAGAGGCGTTACGAGAGATTGCTGCTGCGCGAGAGGAGGTCCCCGGGAGAAGAGGGTATCCAGGGTACATGTACACTGACCTAGCGACGATCTATGAAAGAGCAGGCAGGATTAAAGGGAAAACAGGTTCAATCACCCAGATTCCCATGCTGACCATGCCTGATGATGATATCACCCATCCGATCCCTGATCTGACCGGATATATCACCGAAGGGCAAATCGTGTTGGAACGAGCCTTGTATAAGAAAAACATCTACCCTCCTGTCGCAGTGCTGCCGTGTCTGTCTCGGTTGATGAACCGAGGGATCGGCAAAGGCAGGACGAGGGAGGATCACTATGACGTGGCAAACCAGTTATACGCAGCGTACGCTGAAGGCTGTGAACTCCGAGATCTGGTTGCGATTGTCGGTGAGGACGGACTCTCAGATCGAGATAAAAAATTCCTTCATTTCGCTGATGCCTTTGAACAGCGGTTTGTGACACAGGGTTCCAATGAGAACCGTAGCATTGAGCAGACGTTATCAATCGCCTGGGAGCTTTTTGCAGATATCCCAGAATCCGAGTTGAAAAAAATTAGCGTGGAGTATATAAAAAAGTATCTCCAGTCAAAACAAGAACAGAAGGAACATGGCAGAGCAAATACTTGAGGGGGTCAACCCCACACGGATGGAGCTTCTTGAGATACGAAAAAAGGTTTTGTTAGCGGAAAAGGGACATAAATTGCTTGAGGAGAAACGTGACGCTCTGGTCGAGAAGTTCTTCTCGGTAATCGAGAAACGAAACAGTCTGAAAAAACAGGTCGACGCAGGGGCTCTAGATGCGTTCCATTCCCTGATCCAGGCGCAGATGCTACTTGGGGAACAGCAGGTGGAGGATCTTTCCCGTATCACCCCAGATGCTGGAGACATCTCCTTCGATGTCGATAACATCATGGGGGTGAAGATCGCAAAAATCAAGACAACGACCCTCCGGCCGCACGGACCACCCCCCTATGGGTTTTCTGAGTCCTGCGCATCCTTAGACGACGCGTATCAGAAGTTCAACATCCTTCTTCGGTTGGTCCTTGATCTTGCCGAGGTCGAGGAAAACATCCATTGTTTGTCCCTTGAAATCGAGAAGACGAAACGAAGGGTCAACGTTCTTGAGAACAGCCTGATCCCGAAGCTGTATGGGACCATCAAGTACATCGAAATGCAGTTGGATGAACAGGAGCGGGAGGATTTTTTCCGCAGAAAACGCATTAAGGCGTTAATGGAGAGTAAGAAAGAAACTTATGGCGCTTGAAGATGATCCAATCCTTGGGAGGTTCTTTGATACCGCTGATAAAAAAGCCCGGTGGATTTTCCGGTTCAAACTCCTCTATATCCTCTGGATCTGTTTTATGATCTTTGGAATTCTTTTCCTTGCTCTATGGTTTTTCTTAAAATAAAAAAAAAAAAGGAAAAAAAGAAGAGGGTGTTTAATCCGCTGTTTTTCCGATATCCCAGATTGCTTTTATAGCAAGGATGCCGACAGCAGGGGCAATAAATATCGCCAGGCTCTGG
>MUGE01000213.1:0-3258 GCA_002900545.1 Thermoplasmata archaeon M11B2D
CTGCCGTTTTATATCAAAGAACGACTCCAGTTCGATACACAAACCAGGAAAACCACCATCACCAAACCCCCGGTGTTCATCATAGGCCATTGGAGGAGCGGTACCACATATCTTCACAACCTCCTTTCCCATGATAAAAACCTTGGGTTTTTCACCACCTTTCAAGCATACCTCCCATCGGTTTTTTTAGGATATGAAAAACTCTTCAAACCCCTCGTCGCCAAAAGCATCCCAAAAAAACGACCCATGGACGACGTGGCCATGGACGCAGAATATCCACAGGAAGATCAATACGCGCTTGGAGCGTTCTCCCCCTATTCCTACTATCATGGATGGTGTTTCCCGAAAAACATGGAGTTCTACAACAACTTTGTCTGCATGGAGCACGTCCCACAGAGGACTATAGAGGACTGGAAAGAATTTTATCTGTATATCCTTAAGAAGATTACGTTGTATGAGGACGGCAAACAACTGGTGTTGAAAAACCAGGACAACACCGGGAAGATAAAGATATTACTAGACATGTTCCCTGAGGCAAAATTCATTTTTTTGTATCGAAACCCTTACGACCTGTACTTCTCCATGATGAAGTTTATGAAGACCACCATCCCTCGTTTCTGCATCCAAAAACCACCAACAATAGAGATCATCGAATCAAGCATGATGAACCTGTATAAAACTATGCTTCAAAAATATATACGAGAACGAGAATATATCCCAAAAGGAAACCTTGTTGAAGTCCGGTATGAGGAATTCATTAGCAACCCCCTCACCACCCTTCAGACCATCTACGACTCGTTCTCCTTGCAGGGATACCAGGATGCGAAACCAGCATTCCAGACGTACCTCCGCTCACAAAAAAACATACGAACCGATACGTACACGCTCACTGATGAGATACAAGAAAAAATTAAGAACACCTGGGGATTTGCGTTAAAGACATTTGGCTACGAGGGGTAACCACTACCCCATGTTTTTTTTCTTACTTCCAGGTCGTCAGGATTTTCTCCCTGTTAAATACCGCTCTGACAAAATAAAACAATCCGATGTCCAGACATCCATACAGACCAGCGAACGCCACCACCGTGAGCGGTGAAAGGAAGAGAAATCCAGACATGACACCAATCATTAGCACGACAACAGGCATGACAACAAACCCACCAAGCTGTTGAGCGGCCCGAACGTCACTGACCTTTGAGGAGACCAGGACGCAGGCAAGAACACTCATCAGACACGTGGTTGGCGCCAGGAGCACAATCGATAAAATCCAGGTGAGATTCGGCATCAGCGGATAGTCGACCTGTGGAAGCAGTAAGACATCGAGCAATACAACACCTAAGCAAAACGCGAGAAACGTCGATCCCATCGAAGGGGCAAATGAGGAGAAAATCTTTCCTGCAAGCAACTCGCCATCGGTTGTCGGCGTCGCCAGCAACGGCTCCAAACTACGGTTGTTCTTCTCTCCAACAATACTGTAGGTGGCAATGATTGTTGGAAGCGTCGCAGGCACGATGATAAAGATCATCAGCATCATGTTAAACATCATCGGGAGCACCTGATGTATCTCCGATGGCTTTGTTCGTATGAAAAAAAGGTTTGATGACACGGAAAGGATCGAGCGGCCATCAAGCCTGATGCCCTCAGAAAGAACCACGGTGACGTTCTCAAGATATGCTCCGTCCAGTGAGCTGTTTGTGATTGTTGAATCCCTGACGGTGACGTCCTCAAGGACACAGGAGATGATGATGCAATTGGAAAGATTTACGTTTCTTAGGGTCGTATGCTGAAAAACTACCGCAGTAAACACGCGCTCTTCAATCGTGTTATTCGTCCTTGGGACAGAAAAATCATCAGGCAGACTTCCTAGTTCAACAAGTCCGGGGATATCCCATGATTCATTTTGCGGTATCATGGTTATTATCGGAACAAAGGTCGCAAGCGGCATGACAACACCAAGGATGATGGGCATGGCAACGATTGACCCGATGACAAGTTTCTGCTTCCGAAACTCAGCAAGGTCCTTTCGCATTACTATCCACGCGTTTCTCCACTGCATTACCGACCCTCCCCTTCAATGAGTTTTAGATATACGTCTTCTAATGAATATTCCTCCTCGGAGACAAACTGTACCTGCAGTCCTTTCTGGATCAACCAGGAAATCACTTGAGGGTTGTCCTGCTCAGGGTCTTTCACACGTAAAACCAGCTGATTGCCGTTGACCTGTGCTTCTGAGACGTAGCGAAGAGACGATATCTCTGCAAGTAATGACGACGGGATCTTTTGAAGCGTGATGCTGACGGTCCGGGCAAACAGCCCTCGGGCAAGCTCCTTGGGACGTCCGACCTTAACGATTTTGTTTTTCACTACCGCGACAGTGTCGCAGATCCGCTCTGCCTCTGAAAGATTGTGGGTGTTGATCAGAATCGTGTTTCCCTGTTTTTTCAAATCAAGGATGTATTCACGGACAAGTTTTGCTGCTGCCGGGTCAAGACTTGCGGTTGGTTCGTCAAGGAAGATATATTTCGGGTCGTGGGTTAACGCCCGTGCAATCGCGATTTTCTGTTTCATCCCCTTGGAAAACCCGCCGACTGGTTCGTTCCGTCGGTCCCAAAGGCCAAGATTGGTAAGCGTCGTTTTAATCGACTCTTCTCGTCTTTGTTTTGGCACACCGTAGAACTGACCGTAGAAATCAAGGTTCTTGTACGCCCCAAGAGTCTCATACAGGCCAGGTACCTCCGGGAGCAAACCAATCATTCTGCGGATTTTCTGCACGTCAGCTTTGTTACCAATGTCATAGGAGTCGATATGGGCCTTGCCGGATGTTGGCTGGATAAGGCATGAAAGCATCCGCATGGTAGTGGTTTTCCCTGCACCGTTGGGACCAAGCAAACCGAAGACACACCCATCTGGTATCTCCAAGGTAAAATCCTGAATCGCGGTAATCGAACCAAACGTCTTTGTTAATCCAACACAGGATATCATACTCCATCACCATTTTAGGTATTGTCCTATCGCGGCTGTATTTCCTGTAACTTAATAAACCTATCAGATTTGATATCGAACTTGTCTGAAATACTCTGCTGTCCCGTTTTGATTCCGTACTGTCCTTTGGAGAAAAACTTCAAATAAATACGTGACACGTTGATGCGGATGAGATTACATTTGCGATACGGTTTACATAAATATTTAGGGTATGGATAGTACCACTAAATAAGCGTAATGGGGATGTTAGGTACGTCGATAAAAAATAATATCAGA
>MUGE01000214.1:0-3256 GCA_002900545.1 Thermoplasmata archaeon M11B2D
CATTCCAGACAATATTCATGAAATCATCGAGGATGGAATATCACATTCAAAAATGACCGTTGTTGACAAATTGTCTTGTTATTTTAGTCCGCAGGGCGAAACCGTTGTGTGGATTTTGGCAGAAAGTCATTTTACCCTACATACATATCCGGAATATGAGTATATCAGCATGGACTGTTATACTTGTGGTGAAGAGGGAAATCCGCTCGCTGCCATGGAGCATATTATTGGTGCTCTTGGTGTTGAAAAATATAAGATGACGGAGATTGGTCGTGGTGAGGTCTGAATACAACATCGAAGAAAGCCCAAAACTCATGCGGGTTTTTTCTGACCTACATTTGGATTTTTATCCATACGACGATGGCATGTTTGTTCCGCTGGAAACCGACAGGGACAGTGTGCTAATCATTGCTGGTGATTTGTGTGAACCCCACAAAAAAACCAAGATAGAGAATTTTTTGTCTATTTCTGCCGACCGATTTGCGTGGGTGATTGTTGTGCTTGGAAATCACGATTATTACAACAGTTCGTTAGAAACCGCCGTCGGTGAGTACCAAAAAATCGCCAAGGATAATTGTTTGAACAATGTTATTGTCACCGATTGTGCGACTGTGAATTTTGAAAATGTATCTTTTATATGCGCTACTTTGTGGACAGACTACGATAATCGCGATTGGTTTTCTATGCAAGCAGCGAAGCGCGGAATGTTGGATTACCAGACAATCATGACAATTGGTGATGATGGGCTTTCCCGCCGAATCGTTCCAGAGGATTTGTTTTGTATTCACCAGACACACAAGAGCTTTATTGACGCTCAGTTGATGGTTCGCGACAACAAGAAAAAAATTGTCGTTACACATCACATACCGTCGCCTGCTTCCGTCCATGAGAAATATTCAAGAAGCAGTATTAATGGTTGTTTTGCTTCGAATCTGGACTCGTTAATACTAAAACACCAACCAAAATTTTGGATTCATGGGCACACACATGAGGTGTTTGATTACTATATCGGGGAAACTCGTGTGTATTGTAATCCATATGGATATTACGGACATGAAAACACGGATAAGTGCGACAAGGCATCTATTTTTTTGTTATAATTGGAGGTAGTTGTGTTTGAGCAATCAGCGGTTTCTTTTTTTGATGTGCATCCTTATGGTATTGTGTTGTTAATTGGGTTGGTGGTTTTTCCGCGACTGACTATATTTATTGGTTGGTTGGTTGGGTATCTGGCCACTGGTGGTGCTTGGTTTTGGCTTGGGTGGTTTTTTGTTCCGCGATTCTTGATTGCGTTGATTGCTACCCTGTCGTATTGGAATACCAATCCGGTTTTGGTGGTGTTATCTTGGTTGTTTGCGCTTTCTGGAACAACTGCCGAAACGGCCACGGCGGCAAAAAAAATATCCAAATGAGTTGACAACTTCGTATAAATATGTTTTGATGTTCAAATAATTGGACTGTAACTCAGTGGTAGAGTCCTCGACTGATAATCGAGTGGTCGGTGGTTCAAATCCACCCAGTCCAACCATTTATAAAAATTCTGAGGAAAAATGCCGCAGAATGAGGAAAATGGACGCAAGAGTCTTATTGGCGCGTAGCACAGTAGGTAGTTGCGGGTGACTGTTAATCACCATGTCGCTGGTTCGACCCCAGCCGCGCCAGCCAATTTATGGCCACATAACTCAATGGCTAGAGTATCCGCCTGTCTAGCGGAAGGTTAGGGGTTCGAGTCCCCTTGTGGTCGCCAATTTGTAATGCCCTGTTCGTCTATCGGTTAGGACACCCGGTTTTCAACCGGACAAGAAGAGTTCGATTCTCTTACAGGGTACCACTTTTTTGGAGTGATGTGATAAACGAATTTGACCGACGAATTGAAGAAAAACGCCGACGCAGAAACGCCGAAGTTTCGATTATCGTGTCTGGTAAAGAGACTCCATTGTCTCTTGGTCGAAAAAATTTTTGCTTAAAAGGCGTTGATTTGTCGTCCAAAAGAAGAAGCGCTACCCTGTATGATATTTTTTAATATTTGCGTCGATGGCCGAATGTTTAGGCAGCGGATTGCAAATCCGTTTTATATCGGTTAGAATCCGGTTCGGCGCTCCAATTTTTTGTGTGTGTTGTTATTAATAAGCCAAAGGAGGCTATTGAAATGAAAAAATTGTTATATGGTGTATTTGCATTGATTTCGCTCACGCTTGTTGCGTGTGGTGCGAAAGTTGAAGTTCCACCTGCACATGTGGGTAAAGTGCTAACCAAAAATGGCTATGCGCCGGAAACCATCACTCCAAGTAAATTCCGTCTTCCGCCGTGTTGGGTATATTGCGACAAGCTTGTGTTGTTGCAGGCCAATGATGCCGGTATCAAGGAAGAATTTGAATTATTCATGCCGAAAGACAAGCTGAACCTTCATGTCGAGGTTCGTGGTACGCTGTCAATTCAAAGTGACCCAAAAACTGTTGATGCTCTGTATTCGAGAATCGTAGCAACTGAAGATGCGAAAACCGATGTATCGACTATTACGGTATCCCAGATTTATGGCGTATATGGTCAACAAGCGCTGCGCGGTATCGTTCGAAGTGAATTGGTGAAATATACAATTTCCGAAATTCTGGAAAACCGCGATACTGTTGGTGAATCAATTCATGCGGCACTGACGAAAAAACTACAGGAAACACATACACCAATTGTGGTGAGTCGATTTGAGTTGGCCGATATCCAACCACCGGCAATTATCGTGAAGGCACAGGAAGCGGCCAAGAAGCGAGAAATTGATATCCAGACCGCCGAGGCAAACGCCCAAGTACAACTGGTAGAAGCAGAACGCGCACTGGAAGTCGCCAAAAAAGACCGATTGGTTGAGCGCGAAAAAGCGGAAGCTATTGCGGAACAGAACCGTATTGCTGCACAAAGTATCACTCCACAATTGCTTGCATATCGCCGATTGGAAGTTGCCGAACGGATTTATTCTGAATTGGCTAAGTCCAATAATGTGGTAATCGTTCCTGCTGACGCAAGTTCGTTTTCAACTATTACCGATGATGCAGTCCTTGCGAAAATGCTTGGACAGGAATTCAAGGGAGTTAAGAAATAATGAACGCGCTGTTTAACCTGTTCCTGTTTGCTACAACTGCTGTTGGGTTGTGTTTGGTGTACTAGGTATTGCCGTCTGAATTTTGGGCGGCTCTTCCAGAACCCGTAGCGAAGAATCGGAAAAAAATTCTTGGTTTCTTTGTGTTGATTGTGTTGATTGTCGGTG
>MUGE01000215.1:0-3255 GCA_002900545.1 Thermoplasmata archaeon M11B2D
TTCTTGATTTCAAAATATCAGAAACCACCGTTTCTGTATTTTTCGCGAAATCCAAATCTTGTCGAAAATTGTAATTTCCCATTACTTGGAATATACAGCAGCCAACCCAGACTTCAACAATTCTTCGTGAATGGATATCTGGTGGTCATCGTAAAACCGAACATAGCCGATATATCGACCATATTTATCCGACTTTGCGGTACGGATAACAAGCTCAGTTCCGTGCTTGGCAATCAATTGCTCAACAAACTCTTTTGCTTGTTTTGCAAGTGCTCGTTGTGATTCATCGGACGAATTCATTTCTGGACAATCAATAACAGCAAGACGAATTCGTTGTTTGCTATAAACACCAAATCCCAAATCCATGATGACATCTATTGTGTCACCATCGACTACTCTGTCTAATGTTGCCCTATATTCGTACACGACAATTCCTCAACTGGTGCGGTTGGCAGGACTCAAACCTGCGGCCTTTTGTTTCGTAGACAAATGCTCTATTCTACTGAGCTACAACCGCAAAATGGTGGAGCTATTCAGATTCGAACTGAACTGTTATCCTCTGTGCAAGAGAGGCGACCACTCCTAGCAGTCCCTAGCCCCCATCAATATTATGTGAATTTATTATTCATCGCCAACAATCGTTTCGGCTTCGATTTCGCGTATTTGCGCCAGCATAAACGATGACAGGTCATTGATATTGCTCGTCATTACCGAAACCATTCGCTCAAAATCTTCCGGTGTTTCGGTGTATCGGTGACAAACAGAAACAACCAACGCACTAACAACAGACACCAACTCAACGGTTAGATTGGTACACCCAGAAGAAACCAGCGACGATATCATCTTCGCAATTTCAACCTCACACGCAACAACCGTCTTTTCTGTCTTTTTTTGTTGTTTATCCAACGACCGAAGAGTTTCACCCTCGGTCTTGGCATTTTGTAAAAAATCAGAAACATCTTTTGACATACAAAATCACCCAAAAATGGTAGCCGGTGATAGAATCGAACTATCGTACCCGCCTTGTAAGAGCGGCGTTCTCCCATTGAACTAACCGGCCACAAAATGTGTTCATATCAACACAATGTGTGTTTATTTATCTGAGTTTTAGTCAGTGCGCTTTTTCTTTTCTTCTGGCTTTGGAAAATACGGAACGGCCTTTTCCTTGAATGTGCCAGAAGCATACGCATCAGCATTCAACGCACGACATACCCGCGCATACTCAGCAAAAAACGCAGACAGTGGGGCAGTCCACTTATGGGTCTTCGGTTTTTTCTTGGCATACGGCTTCGGATTGTCAAGTGCACTTTTGGCAACAGCGTCATTCGGATTCTGCTTCAAATGACGCTTTAGTTTTTTTGCCTTGTTTTTTGACGCCACATTGGCAGTCTTGTACACATTATGACGATTTTTTTTAGCCGCACTGGCCTTCAACTTTGCCATGATATTTCCTCATCAACACATTAAAAATCTGGTGCGCCCTGCTGGACTCAAACCAGCGACCGATTGCTTCGAAGGCAATTGCTCTATTCAACTGAGCTAAGGACGCATCCGCAAATTCTAACCCACCAAATCAACCAATGTCAAGCTTTTTCTACACATTCCTTGAACGACAATAGTCGCTTGCTGGATACCACCTCAAACGATGTCTTCTTCGATGGGTGGTCAATTTTTCCAAAATCAAACTCAACTTCCGACCAAATCGGTCTGTAGTGAAGAGTTTTTTCTGAAGAAACAATCATCAATTGGCCAGTGGTGCGCATGATTGTTTTTCCGTGAGTTTTTTCCAACCGAATCGGATTCAACTGTGGGTCTTTGTTACTGGTATCAGAAACACAATCAAACATGTTTTCCGGAACCGTAATTTTTTTGATATCCTCTCGAACTTTTTTCAGTCTCGACTCCGAAGAAATTCGTGCCGCCCGTTCGTGGTCATCGGATTCTTCGTCGTTTTGATAACCGGCCCAAGGAATCAACACGCCATGATTTGTGCGAACAATCGTTTCCGTCTTTGGAATCTTCTTCACGACATGTTGATAGTTATCATCTTCGTCAAACGCGCCTTCCAACAAATAAAGAGTTTCTGTATCAAACACCAGTGTGTTTCCGGCAATTTCCAACTCAATCAATTTCTTCAGTGCTTTGTCTACTGTTTTTTCAAAAAGAGCGGTTCTTACCTTTTTTCCGTCTGGCGAATAAAACACCTTATCAGGATTTTCTTCTTCCTTCGAACCTTCCTTTTCGTCATCCTTTACCGCCACGGCAGCAGACAAAATGCAGACTCCGAACTCGTTCAACCCTTCTGTATATTTGGTCTTTTCGTCCCAAATATACAGGCGTTCTATATCTTTTTTGAAACTTTGGCGAATTTTTACCGTAGGCTTATAGTTACGGTCTCGGTTTTTTACACCAACCCAACCCGTTCCTTTGAAATATTTTGCGGCAACAATACACACGATATTAAATCCTTCTAATGGACGATATCATGTATTTATATTGCCGCATATATGGTGGTCGGTGTTGTATATCCCGACGGTGGGTTCATTGTACTTCTTACTACCACCATAGCACATGGTCGTCCATTTCTGGTTTCGGTATCTGGACTATCACCAGTTCTGGTGAGCCTTGTAGGACTTGAACCTACGACCTATCCGTTATGAGCGGACTGCTCTAACCAACTGAGCTAAAGGCTCAAAATATTAGGCATGTTGGCGGTAACTTCCCAGCGCCATAACTGGGGGGAAATGTGCGCTCCATCCCATACCAACTCACGACAAGCCAGTGCCGAGCATGTTCTGGCCATGCCACGCCAGTGGTTTGTACTGGCACCACGCCAGCTTTCAGTTCATCGGCCACCACCCCGACTAGCCAGACGGTTATCTCTGGCAGACTTCATTGGTCATTCACAACAGCCAACAACACATGTCCATGACACAATTGCGGACTACAATGACAAACCAAATCCTTTCCCTTCAACTCCAACTTGGCCATTATAACCAACTGTTGATTGGAAAGCAAATACATCCTGTACTTTTCAACAACTTCTTTTCTGGTTCCATCCCTGCCAATTACATATGGATTTCCAAACTTACTTGGTCTTCCTATGTATACCGCATCGGCGGGAATGTCATCCGTATTCTTGTTGAGAACTCTCGGACAATCAGTCAAAGTATTCAACATTTATCTTGATTTTGGATATGGTAAATTTATCAGGTTTGGGTTCAATTCGGCAAATCTTTTTTTGAGAATTTTTGT
>MUGE01000216.1:0-3248 GCA_002900545.1 Thermoplasmata archaeon M11B2D
GTTGCCGAAGGTCTTGAAGCTACAGAAAAGTTACCCATGTTACAACGCGGTTCATAGGATGGGTGCTGATGTAGGCGACGATGTTGTTTTGGTAAACCCACATGAAATCGTTGCCCTCATGAAACAGGTTCCGAAAGGCAAGCTTATTACGCTTGTCGATATTTGTAAGCGGATAGCTAAAAACCATCATGTTCCAGCATGCTGTTCTCTGACAACTGGGATTTTTATCATGACTGCAGCAAATGCAGAAAAAGAAGCGATAGACCAGGGGACATCCCTACATATTCCTTATTGGCGTACGGTAAAGGCAGATGGCTCCTTAAACGAAAAATACCCTGGTGGTGCGCTTGCTCAGAAAACCAAACTAAAAGAAGAAGGATTTACCATACAGAAAAAAGGAAAGAAATTTTTCGTAAAGGATTATAAGAGATATATCATAGAGGTGTAACAATGAACGAAAATGAATGTTGCCCGAAATTTGATCCCACACCTTGGGATGGCAGGTTGTTTGAATGGAACCAGAAGAGATTCATAAAGGACACCGTTACCACGTTTCTTCATATACCTTTGAATTTTGGAACGGTTATGAGAAGACTTGATGAAAAAGTACGGAATGCTACTGCCACGACCACGGACCAGGTCTGCTTATCAGAACATACATCGAAGTGGAATATGAATGTGTATCTTGCGGTTGATAAGCAAGTCCCTGATGTAGAGAATATAACGTTAAGCGGGAAGTTCCTAAGTAAAGTCTACGAAGGTCCGTTTCAAGATACTGGAAAATGGTGCAAGGATTTTGAGCAGTTCGCGTCAAGTAAGGGGGTACAGATTTCGAAATGGTACATGTGGTATACCACGTGTCCGAAATGTGCGAAGAAATATGGGAAAAACTACGTGGTGATTGTTGCGTCGGTCACGTAACCGTTCATATCGGTGTTGTCTCATGATGCCAAAACTAATCCTGCATAATTCGATAAGCATCGATGGTTCACTTACTTCTTTTGAGCCGAACATGGAACTGCATTATCAGATCGCTGGATGGTATAAGCCGGATATCCATTTGATCGGTTCGAACACCATAACAGCAGGTGTAGCATTGTATGGAGACGGTGTTCCTCAGGAGGAACTTTCTGATTTTCAGAAACCAAAGCGGGATAAGCATCTCCCCGCATGGGTGATTATCGACACCAAGGGGAAATTGGAAGGAATATTACATACCTGCAGGCGCTTTGAGCTATGCCGAGAAATAATCATACTGACTTCAAAAAAGACCCCCCCGCGCTATCTTCGTTATCTGGACAAACGGCAATATACATATCATTGTCTCGGACACGATTGCGTTGATCTGCGACAAGCACTTCTGTTTCTATCCCAGGAATATTCCGTGAAGACCGTTGTAACTGATACTGGGAGAATTCTTGGGAATCTTCTGCTTGAGCAAGACTTGGTTGATGAGATAAGCTTGCTTGTTCATCCGGTCATCGTTGGCAAGAATGCCTATCATATGTTTAGTGGCATTCAGAACAATCGTACGCTACGATTAGTGAAATGTCAGCCGATGGAACAACAGTATGTCTGGTTCGTCTACGAAGTTGTATAAAACAGAGAATCTTCTCTTCATTGAATCTGAATCGTGATTAGCAATATGTATCGTTGTTAGTCTTATTTTTGTTCTTTTAATTTCTTAAACTCCTTCTGCACTCGCTGCTCGCTTGCTCCAGCAAAAACGCTGACAAAATGTGCTACGATTCCAACTCCCCATCCAAACAATGGGCCAAACATGATTGGAACAAGATCATTTACTCCATTTACTACCGGCCAAAAAAAGACGAACAGTCCTATGTTCACCACCACATAGCAGGCGAAATGGATATAGAAACCTGTCTTGTCTTTCGCTTGTTTTCTTGCAATTTCCATTAGTTCCTCATCAGAAACCATATTTCTCTCTCCTACGGATAGAGATTCGGTAAGAATTCATAAATTTTTTGTCTATATATTTCACCGTTTTTGTTTTCTCTTTTGTCGTATTCTCCCTTGAGGTCTCTCAAATGGCGCCAGAAGAACAATATGATATTCTTCTATTTGTTATCTGCCTACGTAATACACAAGATACTAGAACAATTGTATGGAACAATGTTTCGGAAACCTCTAATGATTCACGTGATATACATATTACTGGTGATAAAAAATGGAAATGGATTTGGAGTTAACCAACACAGAAACAAAAATAAAGAAAGAAATGAAGCACTTCATGGCTCTCAACGTGATGAGTATTGCCTTTGGTGGTATCGCACTGGCGTTTGCAATTTCCTCTCTTACAGTGAACGCGCTATCGTTGATAAGCACGAATGATTCGCTAAATCTTTTCAATTTGCTCTCAAACATTGCAATCAGCCTGGTTGTCGCAGTTTTTGCGTTCTGGTTTGTCATCTCAAATGCTGAGGTTCTGAGTAAGTTCGAGGAAATACAAGAAGAAAAGGATGGGGAAAAAAACTTTGTGGGTGAGAAACTTACTGAACGTATTATTCGTCTCATTGGCTTATATAGGGAAGAACGACCACAGATAAAACGTATGATTCTCGGTAGTAAAATCGCAGGAATCTGCTTTCTTGCAAATGCTCTCATCCAAACTATTCTTCTCGCTATTAATGTAAATTCAGGCTCTGTTGAGCTAGCTCCTGCCATAGGAGGAATACTTGTAAGTTGTATCATGGGAGTTGTCGGTTTTTTCCTTCCTTCTTCTTTCCATAAATACGCAGTGTGTTGGGATGAACGGGTACTGAAAAGCGAGGATGTGGGGAGAAACATAGCTTCATTTATGGAGGAACACTCGTGAACAATCGACGGACTCCCTATGAGATCTATTGGGAGATACTGACCTACTGCAAAACCCCCCGGTTGATTACACAGATAATCCAACGTTGTAACCTGAACTCGAAAATCGGACAGGAGTATATCGATTTCCTCGTTTCAAAGGGATATCTTGCTCAGACCGTGGAAAAAGGCAAGATGGTTTATTGCACTACCCCTCCTGCTCAGGGATACGTGGAGAAATTTATGAAACTGTACCTGGAGCTTTTCAAGAACAGTCCGGAGTTCAGACTCTAACCGATTCATTGTTTTTTAAATGAGTTTTCAGATAAAAACTAATATGAGAAAAAACTTATATCAGATTTTTTATAAATAATACAGAAACGTATTTAAGGAAACAACTGTTTTTTGTTTATCAAAAAAATGTAGGTGGTGTG
>MUGE01000217.1:0-3246 GCA_002900545.1 Thermoplasmata archaeon M11B2D
GTCTGGTTTTAAGAACCGGATATCAAAGAATTTCATCTGATTGAAACTCACCACAAGCGAGTATCCCTGCAGGTCGCTCTCCAGACCATTAAAAAATACGTTAAAATACCACCATTCTCGTCGACTTCCTTTATGAAACCCTTCGTCTTCAGGTAGAAGGATATGTCTCCCTGAGTCAATCAACCGGTTGGTCCCTGGTGGTGTTGGTTCCGGATCCTCTCCAGAAATGGGCATTTCTCCTTGAATCGTCGGTATTTGAAAGGTATCTTTTGGGGTCAGACTATTTTGGTATGTGAAGTACCCAATGGAAGATATAAGAAGAACGGAACACATTCCTATTGCAAGAGTTTTTCTCTGTGTAGATCTTCGTTTTTTTCTGCGTTGCGATGACACATCTATCTGTTCGTATCTCTTGTATCTCTTCCAGTAGTAACTTCGACCGAAAAAACGCCATGTGAGGGCAAAACCGACAAAAAAGATAGGGATACATACCCAAAGAGGAACATACGTTTTTAGATTGTTTATATCTTTTACCGCTTCAAGATGCCTTTTCATTGAATCTGCGGTGGTGTTGTATGTTAATATCGCTGCCTCACCGATGGGATTATTTACCTTTAAATAATTTGTAATCACTCGCGAACGCATCGATGAAGGATAGTACAGCTGTAAGAACTGTGAGAGATAGGCTGAAAGAACAAGACGGCGATATACATGGATGACATATCCTGATGCCTGATTGACAGTAAGTTGGAGTGTCTCATCACAGAAATATGTTATTCCATGCCAGGTGATCTGTTTGCTGTAGATATCAGAGCGCCACACCGAGACTTCAACACCATCGATGAATCCATTTTTTATACGCTGCATGTCGCGCACGAGAACAACGCTTTCTTCTCCGTTCTGTTCTCCGTTGGATTCTACCCATCCTACCGAGATATTATTTACTTTATTGTCAATTGGAGGAATGTTCATATATCCAGCGTCAACATTCGAAAATTTTAGGTTAGATGTGTGAGCATCAACCCAGAACCATTCACTAACCTTTTCCGTCTCGTTTATAACATGGAGAATTGCACCGGTATCGTCATAAATCACATCATGAATTAATGCTGTGTGTTCCTTCTGATTAAACGTAGAGACATGGATTACTTCTCGGCCTATGAAATTCTTTTCGATTGGTGCGCGTTGAGGCAACATCCATCGTATAAAAAATGGTATATTTGTTTGATCTGTTCCCCTGATAAAAAGTCCATTTCGCTCCCAGTAATGCACAGAGCCTTGATCTTCCCAGAAATAGTCCTCGGGAAGTCTTGTTTCATCAATAACTTGATAAGGAATGAGATATCCATAGGCGATAACACCTAAAATCAGCAAAAAGACTCCTATAGATAAGCCTAAATCCTCATATCGTTTCAATCGAATAAAGACAAACGCAAGAATACTTGGAATAAATAATGATATTCCAATGATAGCAAGAACTGTATTCCAAGGTACTGTATTCCAGGGGGACATATTTGTATCTTATAATCTTTATAAACCTACGATTATTAAAACCTTATTGTACAATTCTTATCACCTGTCTTAATAAATCGCTCTCCTAATATTTAATAAGAAAAAGTTTGTTCCGGCTTCCGAATTTGAGGTTTTTGTATTAAAATACTTATAGAAGATAGAATATGTAGTCTCAGAGGATACTTGATGCCAGAAGAGGTAATTCCAGAGGATATACGGAAAGAATACGAAAAAACAATGCAGCGAGCCATCACAAAAAAGATAGGATCCATGTTCATTATAGTCACCGAGGATACATATGATAAAGCGTTAACTGCCTTTAACTTTGCAGTAGCTGGCGTCGAGATGGGAATGAAAGTCTCTATATTTTTCACATCACGAGGAATAAATATTCTAAAGAAATCATATAAACCACGACGCACCCATTGGGGAGAAGCACCAATCGTATGGAAAGAAACATCCATTAAACGAAAAGGCGGGATTGTTCTTGCCGAACTTATGTATCAGGCACGAGATATGGGCGCCCATTTTTATGTATGCTATACATCAATGATCTCTGCTGGTTTAAAAGAAGCAATGCTGCTGGATAATGTAAAAGTGATACGAATGGCTGAGTTTCTCGGATTAGCATTGGAATCAGATATACAACTTGTCATCAGCTGAGGGATTAACAATGGACTTGGAGGAAATACTCAAAGAACGAGCAAAGATTTTTGATCGGGCATTGACAGGGAATCTTACACCACGAGAGCCAGAAATATTCTATGATGCGTTACGGTGGATTCCATTATCGGGCGGAAAACGGCTTCGTCCAATCATAGCGATGCTTTCCTGTGAGGCAGTTGGCGGTGTACCAGAAACCACCATCCCATTTGGAATCGCCTTGGAATACATGCATAACTCAACACTTGTTCATGATGATATCATTGATAAGGATAAATGGCGAAGAGGACTACAAACAACCCATGAGAAATTTGGGATACCTTTTGCGATTCTTGCAGGAGATGCACTTATTGGGGAGACATACCGGATGCTCTCCTACATGGCACCTCCAGAGCTAAATTCGGTAACATATAAAGAGATTATTCGGTCAATTGCTGAAGCTGCTAAAGACTTCTATGAAGGGGAAGCCCTGGACATCGAATTTGCTGTCCGGTCAGATGTGACAATTCCTCAGTACATGAGAATGATTGAGAAGAAAACAGCTCAACTCTATCTGCTTGCAGGAAAAGGAGGAGCATTGATTGGCAAAGGTACTAGTAAACAAGTTGAAAACCTTGCTCAATACGGGACACTCTTTGGTCTAATGTTTCAAATTAAAGACGATTTACTCAATATCCTTACTGAACAAATCATCTTAGGAAAACAAATGATTGGAAGCGACATCCTTAATGGAAAACGGACCTTGATGCTAGTCCATGCATTATCAGAAGTCGATGAAGACGACAAAACTAAGATGATGGCTGTTGTTGGAAACGAAAACGCAAATCAAGAGGATGTACGGGGAGTAATCGAGTTATTCCGAACATATGGATCTATCGACTATGCTCAAAATACGTTAGAAGAATTCAGGGAAGCAGCAAAGAGATGTCTTGACAGTGTAGATTCTTCTGAAAGCAAAGATATTCTCGTTGCACTTGCTGATTATAGTGTGACAAGATTGTATTGATTTTTTTTAAAAAATATACAGACTCATTAAGATGATGAGAAGGGCGACAAGAAGAAAAAAAGCTA
>MUGE01000218.1:0-3238 GCA_002900545.1 Thermoplasmata archaeon M11B2D
TTTTTCCAGTCGTCTGATTGATTTTTTTTACGATGGTCGCGTAAGGGTCCTTCAGCTCCCCGGTAAGTCCTGTTCCAAGGAGTGCATCAATGAATACATCGTTTCCTGCCAGCAGTTGGTCGATATCATGAGTGGACTGGTAGATTTTCACCTCATAGGTCTGTAGTTTCTGGAAATTTCGTAATGCAATATCTGTTTTGATGGTTGTTCCGGCAAGAAACACAGCGACCTTATAATACTGGGTAAGGTACCGGGCTGCGACAAACCCATCTCCGCCATTATTACCAGGCCCGCAGAGGATAAGGATGTTCTTCTTTGTGTCTTGTACCATGTCTCGTACAAACTCAGCGATGCTTTTGCCTGCGTTTTCCATGAGCTGGTGTGCTGGGACGCCGTAGTACTCTGAGTTTCTCTCTAACGTCTTCATTTCTGCTTCTGAAATCATACCAAAAATGTTAAACGAATAGAACTCTATATATGCTTCGGAACCATACAAGGGTTTGTTAGATATGATGCCAGGTCGAATGAATAGCAGGCAGCTTGCGCAGATGATGAAACGCTTTGGGATTAATGTGAAAAACATCGATAATGTAGAAAAAGTTATCATTCAGACAGACACAAAGGAATACGTCTTTGACTCTGCTGAGGTAACTGTGATGGAGGCACAGGGACAGAAGACGTTTCAGATTATCGGGGAGCCGACCGTGAAAAACAGAGGTGGCGAACCCCAGGACACGCAAAAAGAGGACATCAAGTTAATCATGGAGCAGACAGGCAAATCAGAAGCAGAGGCGCGCAAGGCATTAAAGGAGACAAACGGAGATCTTGCAGAAGCCATCCTGAAACTGTCCCAACCGTAATGAATTATTTTTTCATGTGTATGACATCATTTATCGATGCGATTACCGAATCCAAAGAAGGCGTACTGCTCTGTCTTCATGTGACTGCAGGATCATCGCAACCAGTCTTTCCATACAAGTACAATCAATGGAGGAAATCCATTGAAATCAAAGTCACATCAGTAGCAAGGGACAACAAGGCAAACGTCGAGGTCAGAGAGACCCTTGCACGGTTTTTCCAACTGGCCAGTAACGATGTTATTATCGTGGAGGGAGAGAAAAGCAGGGAAAAAACAGTGTGCCTCCGGAAGATCCCAAAGGATCTGGTTATTGAACGACTAAAAAGGGTTATTCATGAATGATCAACAAACATTAGAGGAACTAGAACAACTCCTTGATGCGTTACGTGAGGACAATACAACTGTTCCTATCATCGTTGAGGGAGATAAAGACATCGCTGCATTACGGAAACTTGAAATCAGAGGGGAGATCATCCGATTCAACATGGGACAATCTGTCTCCGATTTCTGCGATAGCATCGCGCAGAAACACCAGAAGATCATCCTTCTGACCGATTGGGATTGGCGCGGGGGACGACTGGGTAGTTCGATTAAAAAACATCTTGAGAACCGCGTAGACTGCAACATCACCTATCGTCAGATGTTTGCCAAACGATGCATGTGTCGGACGGTCGAAGGAATACCCTCATGGCTTGAGACATTACAAAGAAAAACAAAGGGCAAGGAAGAAAAGATAGCTCTGAAACGTGACTGACGACCCATGGTGTCAGCGTAAAGAGTCAACCTAAACCTTAATAATAACACACGGTATTTTTCATTCATCCTAAGTCAGAGATACTAGGAAAGGTGAGAAGCATCGTTCGTCGCCATTGGCTTAAACTTGGCATCCGTTTCTTTCATCTGTATTTGAATCAGGAAAATCGTACAAAACAACTCGTAGAGACCGGCTATGATGAGGTCGCGTCTTCCTATGACGCCCACTGGACGGAGTATATGGCGAATCTAACTTGTGATATGCTCAGAAAATTAGATCCATTGCGCGGGGGAGACTGTCTTGATTTGACCTGTGGCACCGGTTTTGTGACCCATGCACTGTATGATATGACCCAAGGAACAGTCACCGGTGTCGATTCATCTACGGCGATGATTTCTATTGCACAAAACAAATATGGTGACACGTGCAGGTTCATCCACGATGATGTGGTTGATTTTCTCAAAAACCAACCTTCCCAGAGCTATGACTGTATCACCTGCGCTTGGGGATTGGGGTATGTTCCACCACAGATTTTAACAGAATGTACGCGAGTACTTCGTCAGAAAGGAAAAATAGGGATCATCGACAATAGCATGTTCTCCAACTGGGAGTTTGTGCTATTTTTCCTTGTCGCTATAGCAGAAGAACCAGCGGCGCTGACTTCTTATATTACACCACATTTTTTTCTTTCAAAAGGGACCCTTATACAAAGAATGCGGATGAATGGATTGAGAGTACTTGATGCGTGGAAAGGAAAAAAACGATTTACATGTGAAAACAGGGACACAGTCATGAAACAACTGATAAATTCTGGTGTCGCCGCAGGAATCGTACAGCTGGTTGATACGAACAAAAAAGAAAACATACTGAGACGAACCGGTGAACTCCTTGAGACATATCACAGGTCAAGACCCTGTATCTCCATTACACATCGGTACATCGCAGTTGTTGGAGAAAAAAAAGAAAGGCTTCATCACCCAGAGATGTGAAATACATGTCGTTAGAACATACTGTCGTGGAGTTACATACACAGGAGGAACCGATGTTCATGGAAATCATCATTACAGCATTTCAGAACTCCCCCCAAGTACCCGCACTTATAGAAAAACCACAAGCTACGGGAACAATAATTCGAAACTTAATCAAATTTTACGAAAAAACCGGCACGATAAAAACCTTCGGCATTACGAAAGACGATATGCTCATTTGCGTTGGTCTCTGTATTGATTCAGATTGTAAGCCTGGTTTTTTCAAGACCATGACATTTGGGGCCTCCCTACTTAGGACTCTGGGCTTCAAAGGTGTTTATCAGTTTTGGGTCTATCATAAAAATAAACCATCCTATGATAAAAAATGTCTTGAGCTTTTGCTCTACGGAACCAAATCAGGATATCAGCAAAAAGGATACGGTCGTTTATTGTTGAATTTTTTATATGACTATGCGAGAAACAACGGGTACGGTGGAGTGACTGGGGTAACAAACACATGCAGACCAGCGTTTCGCTTCTATATGAAGGATGGATGGAGCATCGATAAGGAGTTTGATGTCGATGGATACAGGATTTGCTGGGTGAGACGGATTGTTTGAAAACGTATTGTTTTTTTTAAAACTTTTAACGTAAATG
>MUGE01000009.1:0-13850 GCA_002900545.1 Thermoplasmata archaeon M11B2D
CCATCGTCGCCTCGGTGATGAAAGAAACACATGCGGTATTCGGTGGTGAAGAGAACGGAGGACTTATCTTCCCTGAGTTTCAGTACTGTCGCGATTCGGGGATGTCCCTAGCAAAAATCCTTGAGATTCTCGCAAAAGAGAAACGACCACTTTCTGAGCTTATCGCGGACATACCCTCCTATGAGATGTTCAAAACAAAGGTCGCCTGTCCAAACGAGAAGAAAGAACACGTCATGCGTCAAATCGCTGAACATATGAAAGACAAAAGCGATGTACGATGCATCGACAGAACCGATGGCGTGAAGGTTTATCTGAACAATGGATGGGTGCTGTTGCGTCCCTCAGGCACAGAACCGATCTTTCGGGTGTACGTAGAAACAAAAGAAAAATCTCAATCTGAACAGGTTGCCATGGTTTACAAAAACCTCGTCGAATCCCTTATTGAATGATGATAGGAAATCAATGTTTTATTCATTGTGAAGCATGCCTCCCGTTATCTAGGTAAAACTTATAAATAAGAAGGCTATACGCTATCAAACCTTCGAACAAAAGAAAGGAATAGGAAAAGATAAATACTGAAATGAAATGTAGACTCATGGAGGTCAAAGTATGGCTGAAAAACCACATCTGAATTTAGTAATTATTGGTCACGTCGATCACGGCAAGTCCACACTCGTCGGAAGAATCTTACTTGATACCGGACAGTTCCCTGCCCACATGGTAGAGAAATTCAAAGAAGAAGCGAAAGCAAAAGGAAAGGAAAGTTTCGCGTTGGCATGGATTTTCGATCAACTAAAAGAAGAACGGGAACGAGGAGTCACAATCGATGTTGCACACAAACGATTTGACACTGATAAATATTACATCACCATCATCGATGCCCCGGGTCATCGAGATTTTGTAAAAAACATGATCACGGGAACATCCCAAGCAGATGCAGCTATCCTTGTCGTAGCTGCACAGCATGGCGTCATGGCACAGACAAAGGAACATATGTTTCTTGCTCGGACACTTGGTGTCAAACAGATGATTGTTGCGATTAACCAGATGGATGCGACCACACCACCGTATGATAAAGCACGCTATGAACAAGTAAAAAACGATGTGCATACCCTAGCAAAAAGCGTCGGATACAAAGATGAGCAACTCCAGTTCGTCCCTGTCTCTGCGTTCGAGGGGGACAACATTAAGGAGAAAAAGAAACTCGAATGGTGGACTGGAGACCCTATCCTGAAGGCAATTGACAAATTCACCCTTCCTGAGAAACCAACACAGCTTCCGCTGAGATGGCCGATTCAGGACGTCTACTCGATTAAAGGAGTCGGTACTGTCCCTGTCGGAAAGGTCGAATGCGGTGTCATGAAACCAGGGATGACCCTGATGTTCAAACCAAGCATGAAGCCTGGTGGGGTCACGGGAGAAGTAAAAACCATTGAGATGCATCATGAAATGATTAACGAAGCCATGCCTGGTGATAACATCGGTGTGAACGTCCGCGGTCTGAACAAGGGGGATATCAAAAGGGGAGATGTCGCAGGACCAGCAAATGATCCACCAACGGTGGCCAAGTCATTTATTGCGCAGATCATGGTGTTGAACCACCCCTCCGTGATTACGAAAGGGTACACACCGGTCTTCCACTGCTACACTGCACAAGTCGCATGCAGGTTTGAAGAAATCCAAAAGAAGCTGGACCCGAAAACCGGGCAAGTCAAAGAAGAGAACCCTGACTTTATTAAAACAGGTGACGCTGCAATCGTCAAGATCATCCCCACTCGTCCGATGGTCATCGAATCATCAAAGAAAATCCCGCAACTCGGAAGATTCGCCATACGGGATATGGGGCAGACTGTGGCTGCTGGCGTCTGTTTGGAAGTTGAGGCCGCGAAGTAAACATTTCTTTCTCTTCTCTTTATTTATTTTAAAACCAATGGGGGCAACCGAATATGCCAGCGCAGAAAGCACGGATATCATTGACCAGCACGGAATCAACGAAACTTGAGGAAGTGTGTACGCAAATTAAGATGATTGCTGAGAAAACAGGTGTCGCATTGCGAGGACCGGTGCCGATGCCGACGAAACGGCTGCGTGTTCCTTGTCGGAAATCTCCTGACGGAGAAGGGACAGAGACTATTGACCATTGGGAGATGCGGATCCATAAGCGGCTCATTGATCTGGATGCCAGTGACCGTGCGTTACGGCAGCTGATGAGGATTCAGGTTCCTGATGGCGTTCATATTGAGATTGTTTTGAAATCTTAACAGAACAACTCTTTTTTATAAGAATATCTTATACCCTTGCATTAGTAGATGATAGTCTGCTGAGGTAGCAAAGCTCGGTTTACCGCGCCGGCCTTGAGAGCCGGTTCTCCGCAAGGGGAGCGGGAGTTCGAATCTCCCCCTCAGCGCTACTCCCTTTGGGCGTGTGGCCTAGCCTGGATAAGGCACCGGCCTTCTAAGTCGGTAATCGCGGGTTCGAATCCCGCCACGTCCGCTTCATTCATTCTCAGTGGAAATCTTTATATATAATATTTTATATAGTAACTATAGGTGATATATAGTGAACAATGTGACCACGATTCAGTTGGATAAATCCGTGGTTGAATCCCTGAAAAAACACAAGGAATATCCGCGACAGACCTACAACGAACTGATCTTGCATATGATTGAAATCGTCAAAAATCTCAAAAAAAGAAATCAATACGACGAATTCTTACACAAAATACAGCAACCCAAGATGAAAGACCTATGGGACAATAAAGAAGATGAGGCGTGGAATGACGTTTAAGCCCGGTGATGTCGTCCTTGCTCAGGTGCAGTTTACTGATACTTTTGAGGTAAAAAAAAGACCTGCTCTCGTCCTCTTCGAGGAGTTTGATAATGTTGTCGTTGCAGGGATAACAAGTAATACCAAGATGAAAGGAATTCCCCTTTCGAAAGAAGAGGGTGCGATACATGACAGCGTGATAAAATTAAACTATATCTTCACCATCTCAGCGGCCATGATTTCCAAAAGAATATTTCATTTAACGCTTAAGAAGAAACAATTAGTCTATAATGAATTACAAAAATGGTTAAACGGATTGAATAGAGAATAAAATTTTTTCAGATTTCCTCTCACGTTTTAGTGACTGGTTCGAATCCCGCCACATCCGCTTTTCGTTCTCGGAGAGAATTGGGTCAAAAGACTCTATTTTTTCGTGCTTTTGAATTTGTATAGGATGTCATAAGGAAAAAAGAAAAACCACAAGATGCTATAGCTATAGGCAGTCGTTTAATGGTTCTTCCTTGAATGCTTGAGAGGTTCTGTTCTCTCAGAAAATTTTCCAGACCATTATTTCATTGCTTGTCGTATTCACCTCGTCGTAGTATGCGATGATTTTTATGGTGTGTCTGAAAAGTGAAAGTTTATTCCATGTCCAGCTATAGGGCTCCTCTGTGTCGGTGTATTGCAATCTATCATCCTTGTAAAACTCGATTTTTTGTATCTCTCCTAAAACCCCATTGAGTTCTGCTTCCACATTGATTTTCCCAATGATCAATGTAAATGGACATGCTCCCTTGTCCGCTCCGAAGAAATACAGGTGTTTTTCTAAAGGGGTGATGAAGACGACGCCAGGGCGAGCAAATTCTTTCCCAGATGTACGATAATCAATCCCGTTCTCTGAGGGGCCGACGTACCGCTCTGATGAAAAGATATCAACCATCCTATCCCAGTGCTCATGTACGCCAAGGCTTGTTGACAGATAGGTCCCGTCATTCTCTGGGTCATACACATTCGCAGGTGGGACAGCGGCTTGATGCAGGTAATTCTGTGACCCCTCAATGGGGTTAGTCCCTTCTGTATGAAGGAAATCATACATCACTGAATCAAGAGCAACCGGGTCTTGTGAAAAGAACAAACTATTGGTCCAATCATCATTAAACGGATACATCAGGAATTTCGCAATCGTCTTATGATCTACTTTTGTTCCAAACGTCCCGTCTCCAAGATACAAAAGTGTTTTTCCGCCTAGATGTTCATATGTGAATAGATCCACCTGCGGTGCAGCGTTTCCCATGGTTAAGCCAGAGATATGGTATGGATGGATATCTGAAACCGGTTCGATAAACGAGCCAAATAAGTTCTTCCCAGACAACGTTACACCCATGTTTATCGGATGTCTCTTTAGTAAGGGGATGTTGATGAGGTACTTTGCGTCAGCAACACAGGTTGGCAGTGTACGGACGACGCCATCTGAGAAATACAGAGATGTTCCGCTTGGTATTACCTGTTCACGACCGGGTGCTCCACCTAGCGAGTCGACGTAATGAATCTGTGAAAATTCTTCAACGAGTGGATTAGCAGGATAGCTCTGATAATAGATTCTGTCATACAGAGAGTTTATTATGGGTCGTGAGGCGTCGAATACCGTGATGTCCTGTTGGGCGACACCAACAACGTTGACAAGTTGACGAAGCAGAGCTTTAACCACATATGGACTTGCGTCTCGGTCATTATCTTCTTTGACATAGGGGTCTCCAATACCACCAAGCGCATTGTTTAAATTCATTTTAATCGCAATCGTTTCACCAGGCTGGTAGCTTATATTTCCGTTCCCATGAACTTCATTGAAATAAGAAAAGAGAGCGTCCCATGCCTCAGAATCATTTGATGTTTCTGTAAGCTTTTGGATGCCTATAGAGACCATCTGATCAATGACCTCTTGGTTGTTGTTCTGCTGTTCCCACCAGTATCCTGAAAGGTTTCTTTCTGTTGCGTTTGGATTCCATACCCAAACGACTCTCCCTGGACATGTCCCGACTCCGGTCCCAATGGGTTGTTTTGGGATAGGATCCCAGGATGCTGTAACTGGCTGTTCTGCTTGAAAGTAGTTCGTGGCAAACACAGCGCCCGTGATGGTGAATACCACAATAAAACCAGCAAGCACTGTTGGAAATGTTTTTGCACATTTTGTCTTTACACTTCGGAGCCATATCACAAGACCTGTGAATAAGACACTCCAGAATGCGATATAGCCAAGTGAAACAGACAGGGCGACCTGTTGGCAGGGATAGGAAGCTCGTTGCGGTTTAGGCAGTACCCTGATGAGAAACCAAACAATCGCGATAATTCCAGCGATATGGAACCATATCCCTTTCCACCCGTGCATATTCTCCCATAGACGTGATTTTTTGTGATGATGCCTGTGATTCTTCATGAAGTATCCCCTTAAAAAACAGTAGCCTATAGCCTATAAAAAGGTTTGCTCAGTGATAGACTCCCATTTGTTTCTCTTTACAAAGACTTGTGCAAAGTTACTATCAAAGAGGAGGTTTTTCCTTAGAATCGCCGTCGTTTTAATGCTTTGAGCCACTTGAATTTTGTTGTCCCAGTCAATAACCGATCGGTTTTAAACACCCATACCACGATGCTTATTGTAATCAACGCAAAGATACCGACGTACACAATCCCTCCGATTACAAGCATGTAATCATCAAAGAGCAGCGCTCGTGATGCCATCATTGGATGGGAGAATGGAATTGCAAATGTCAATATCTTCACTGCTACTGGGAGTGTGTCAAAATCAGCAAACATCGTGATAAACATAGGGATTAACGCAAGCATGGTGATGGGGAAGGTGAGGGTTTGTGCGCTTTTGTAATTCTTTGCAAAGGTCCCAAGAAGCATACAGAGGGAAAGACCTGCGATGAGAGTAAGGAACAATGAGATGCCAATCCAGAGGAAATCTGTTGTGGTCAACACAAGACCATAGGCAGCGAGGTTTGCTCCGACTGAAACCTCAAAGCCTTTGAAATAGAACTGCATCCCTATCATGTAGATTACAGCAAGGATCAGTCCGATGACTGATGCCGCTATTATTTTACCGGTGACGATGCTTGTTCGTTTCACCGGTAAGGTAAGCAATGTTTCCAGGGTTTTGTTCTCCTTTTCAAGCGCCATGGAGGTGATGACGATTCCTCCAGCCATAATAATGATCATCATCATGACAAGGGGGATAAGCATCGACTGTGAAGCCAACATCCCTGCTATCATGTTTGGTGAAATTCCAGGAAACTGCCGGTTTTTATAGAAAGTGGTTTCAACCCGATTTGTTGGTGAAAGGACAAAGGAAGCGTTAACGGACGCATTCTGTTCTATGAGATTTTTTGAGAGATTGGTGTTAATATACGAAAGTAACAGTTCTAGGGCACCTGATGAGATAGAATCCATTATCCCTGTTCCTCTCATGATCCAATATACTTCAATGGTGCCTTGTTGCTCTTGGGTTATCCGCTCTGTGAAATTCTTCGGGATAAGAACGACGGCAACACCGTCATGCTGCTTTACGGTCTCAAGTCCATCTTGTAAATCAGCAATCGATGTCGAGTTAAACACTGATTTTGCGTTTGTATGCAGAATGGTCAATGCCATTGCACTGTACCCGCTGGCATCCTCGTTGATGATTCCAATAACGGGTGGCTCTGATGATTGTTCTTGGAGACCTTGTATGCTGGTCCCCATGGTAGCAAAAATCAAGGCGACAACGATGATGGGGATGAACGTCGCTGGTGTGAGCAGCTCCCGGATCTCTTTTTTTGTAATGTTTCCAAGTCCGCTCATTACGACACCGTCCGAACAAAGACTTCTTCGACGTTACGCGCCTGATATTTCTGCATTAATGTCGTTGGTTTACCTGTTTCGATTATTCTCCCCTCTGAGATTAATGCGATCCGATCACAGAGATATTCCACCTCTAGCATGTTATGAGATGAGAGAAGCACGGTTGTCCCTGCGTGTGATGTAGATTTGACCAGTTTGCGTATCTCCTGAGCGTTGATGACATCAAGACCGGAGGTGGGCTCATCAAGGATTGCAAGCTTTGGGTTGGTCATAAGTGCTCTTCCGACGAGGAGGCGGCGCATCATTCCTTTGCTATAGGTGTCCACCCGGTCATCTATGCGTGCTCCAAGGTCTGTGATCTCGATTCCTTTTTGAACCATTGCTTTCGTATCTTTCGGGTCAAAGAAGTTTGCGATAAACTGGAGATAGGCTCTCCCACTGAGATTCTTATACGCACCTGCATCTTCAGGGAGATAGCTAATGAGTTTTCTGATTTCCGCAGCCTGTTTACTCAGGTCATATCCAAGGATGGTGACGGACCCGCCGTTGATGGAAAGGAGAGTTGAGAGAACCCGCAGGGTCGTGGTTTTTCCCGCGCCGTTTGGTCCGATAAGCCCAAAGATCTCCCCTTCAGATATTGAAAAGGATATTCCTTTTACTGCATCCATTAACCCGTATTTCTTCACTAAATTCTTCACCTCAACTGCTGCCATACGAATCAAAATGCGTAATAGCCTCTTGTTTAATAGAGATTACCTTTTTTGGATGCAAACTCTGAAAATAACGCATTATATTACATCATAAACGAGCAAGAGGATGCCATGGACGAAAAGGACAATAAAAAAACGGTTCGCACCTTTGCTGCGGCTTCGTTTCTTAATGATTTTGGCTCTGACATCATCTATCCGATATGGCCGCTGTTTCTGACAACGGTACTTGGTGCAAACATGGCGGTTCTTGGATTTATCGATGGACTTGGTGACGCGCTTGTTTCGATTTCTCAAGCCGTCTCAGGGTATGTCTCAGATAAAATCCGTCGTCGTAAGGTCTTTGTCTGGGTGGGGTATCTCTGTGGAGCTGCCTCACGGATAGGATATGCGTTCTCTGTCATCTGGCAGCATATCGTTCCCTTTCGGATTCTTGACCGAATCGGGAAAATGAGAGGAGCACCACGTGATGCTCTTATCGCTGATGCCTCGACAGATGAGAACAGAGGCAGGAATTTCGGGTTGCTCCGGGCGATGGATAACTTTGGTGCAGTGTGCGGTATTGTATTCTGCATCGTTTGTTTCTGGCTGCTGAACATCGGATATCGGGAGTTATTCTTGTTTGCTGCCCTCCCCTCTCTCATCGGATCAATTGTCGTGATTCTGTTCATTCGGGAAAGGAAACTACAGACAAAAAAAATATTCAAAGGGCTCTCATTTAAGGATTTACACCGGGATTTCAAGGTGTTCCTTCTGTTAAGCGCGTTGTTTGCACTGGGATCGTTTAGCTATTCATTCTTGCTTATCTATGCAAAACAATTCGGGTTCGAAGTTATTTTCGTTCCTGTCCTGTATCTCATCTTCACTGTTTTTGCTGCCGTGTTCTCCTATCCCTTCGGACGACTTGCTGATAAAATAGGAAGGAAAATCGTCCTTCTGATATCGTATGCGTTCTGGGGTGCTCTCTGCCTGATAATTATCTTCATGCAAAGCTACTGGCTCATTGTCTGTACCTTTATCCTCTATGGGCTGCATCGAGCTGCGTTAGAACCTGTACAAAAAACATTAGTTGCTGAGCTTGCACCACCTCTCTATCGGGCAAGTAGTCTTGGCGGGTTTCAAATGGTTATTGGTTTATGTGCGTTTCCTGCGTCGCTTCTCGCCGGGGTTCTCTGGGAATCGTTCGGTGTTGAGACACCATTTTATCTCTCGTTTGGACTTACCATACTCTCATCGTTTCTTCTGCTGTTCTGCATGAAAGAAAAACGACCATTACAGTCAATATGAATGCACTGTAGATGTTGTTTTTCTTGCAAACAAATATTTAAGTAAAACGAATCCTTTTACACAAGTGAGGTGCACTATGCAAAACCAGGTAGAGACGCTAAGTAGGCATATCGAGTTTTTACAATCACTTGACACCGAGGAGTTTTATGAGAGAGATGAAGATGAGGTCAGACGGTATGCTCAAAATACTCTGCAGGAACTCATTGACTTAGGTAGTCAAGCAACCAATGATCTTCTCAAATTGCTTCAAACAGAATTTACCTGGAGTTGTTTTTTTGCACTAACGGTTCTTCGCCAGACAAAAGACCCACAGGCCGTTGTTCCGCTTATTGCCTTTTTGGTCAAAGAATCTGATGATTCCATGGCAAACGAAGAAGCAATGTTTGCCCTTCAAGATATCGGGGATCCTTCGATAGTCCCTCTTATAGAGAAATTGGAGGAATTGTTTGAAAACAGACATTATAACTCCTATCTGGTTGGTGCGTTAACTGGAATTATCGGACCTGCACCCTATGAGTTCATGACGAAGGTCACCAATGATTTTATCGCCAGCCCCTCCCAGTATAAAGGATGGTTCCATATTGAGGATTTTACCTATAATTTTGTAAAACAACAGCGAAAGGATGCCTTACTGCTCCTACGAAAGATCCTTGAGATGAAAGGGATGACCGGGACGGAAAAACGGGAACTTGAGGATACCATCAGAGCACTTGAAGACCCTGAAGGATATGAAAAGGAATTAACAGAAACAGCAAACGAACTTTCTCAGGTAGCAAAACAAGATTCATTATGAGAAACAAAAACCATCATAGAATCCACAGAACACATCATATCCTGATATCAAAAACCTTTGTTTTTCTTTCAGATGGAGAACATTAAATCTATATAATGGCAACAATATTTCTCCTTCTGGAGGCAATATCATTAGTTCTCAAAAACCATCTCTCAGAACACTAGCCAATAAAACATTCGATGAATGGGAAAAATACGTTATTCAAAGTCTAACAGGAAAAAGGATTCTTGCCGCATTCTATCGTTCCTCCATCTATCGTTCCGTTTCAAGAATTATTACTGATTTTGTGGACGAAAACCTCCTTGAGGAAATACAACGCAATCCACTCCCAAAACACATCGCCATCATCATGGATGGAAATCGGAGGTATGCAAAGGAACTTGGGTTGTCCTGGGAAGCAGGTCATATATTTGGAAGAGAAAAACTCGAAGAGGTGTTGGATTGGTGTTTTGACCTTGGTATAAAGGTGCTGACGATTTATGCGTTCTCGACAGAGAATTTCACCCGTAGTGAAAAAGAAGTTAAAACTCTGATGACCTTGCTTAAAAACGAATTGGACAAGGTAAAGGAAGACTCCCGTATTCATCAAAATAAAGTACGAATACAGATTCTGGGTCGACTTAAATCACTACCGAAAGACATCCAAGAGTCAGCAAAAGCTATCATGACAATGACCAAATCATATAAAACCTATTTTTTGAATATCGCACTTGCCTATGGTGGTCGAGAAGAAATCATTTACGCCATGCAACAGATGGGAAATGACATAAAAAAAGGGAAACTGAAGGTAAAGGACATCTCCACAGACACCGTCTCGTCGTATCTCTATACCCGTGGGTTACCTGACCCGGACCTCATCCTTCGGACTTCCGGTGAGGAGCGCATCTCGAACTTTTTGTTATGGCAGCTTGCGTATTCGGAGCTCTATTTCTCAGATGTATACTGGCCTGCGTTTCGAAAACGGGATTTTCTGCAGGCGATTCGTACCTATCAAAACAGAAAACGTCGGTTCGGGAAATAAAACAACTCTCTTGCAGTTACTCGGTTATCTCTTCGTCATCAAGAAGAGACTCGTCATTTTCAACTTCATCTGCAATCCGTGAGAGCTTAGCAAATTGACAAGAGAAAAAATACGAGATAAGCCCAAGGCCAAGGAAAAGAATCGCAAATGCAAGGATGATGCCAACAACATCGTCATTCAACTGAAGAAGATGGACCACTGCTTCAAGAGTGTAAAGGATGAAAAAGACACATCCGATGATCAGAAAAAATTTGCAGAAAAACCCGGACTTAAAATCAGTATGTGCAGAAAAAAAATGTTTCTTACCCATTGAGGTTTCCTGCTCCACCAGCGAGTTTTAAGGAATTTTCCACCTTGCTTTGTAATTCGGTGAGTCTCTCTCTGCTGCGCCCCTCTTGTTTTTCCAACGTGGTTTTTCGCAGCTCCAGTGACTCTTTAGTTGCTGTCAATTCTTTTATAATATCGCTTTTTCCTTTAGTTTTGATAAGCAGGGCTCCGATGCTTTTGTAAATGGGTGTTTTCTCAGTCACTGCCTCGATTTCCTTTAACGCCTCTTCGGTTTCTTTAAGCTGAATCTCAACTTGTTGTCGTTGTTGCGTAATCATCTGTAGTTGTGCTCGTGCCTGCTGTAATCTATTGATTTGATCTTGCAGTTGAGGGGAAAGTTCTTCACCTGGCATTCTGTTTTGTCTCCTTTCGGGGGTAATATTCGCATCCTTCTTAAATATATTCATTCATACGAAACTTTCTACGAAAAGCATGCATATGTTTATAATAGAAAATATTATATAGAAAGATAAGAATATGAACATACAGAAGAACTTTCTTCAATTCAGGAGATTACCCTATGAATAAAAATGATAAAATTATCGCAGTCATTGGAGCCATCGTTCTTGTTATTGCTGCAATCGGTGTATATACATGGCAGCCTTCTGGAATTGCTGAAGACCTTTCATCTATTGATACGTATCTTTCTATTACCAGCAGCTTTGCTGAAACTCCTCATGCTATTGCTGTCTCTGATGTTAATCCTTTTTTACCTTTGATAGCAACTCCGCTTGCTGTCCATTATGATACTCAGGGAAACCAAGAAGTTATCCCATTGTATGTTCAGAACTTTACAAACCCGTCGCGTGCAGTGACAAGGGCTATGAACGAACAAATCGGTATACCTGTTGATGTTATTTTGGATGAGAGACAAACCGCAGAAGCATGGTCGGTGTACATAGCAACGAAATATTGGAGTAAAAGCGATGCTGCTCTTCTCATTCAAAATGATGAAACAGGATACACCTTGGGTGTTATGGCCACGCCTCTTGCCTCCTATCTTTCCATCCCAGTTTTTATCACCAATGGAACAACCACATCCGTCCAGTCAGCACTGAATACTCTTGGAGTAGAAATGACTATCGTCTGTGGCGATAATGTAAAGGGGTTTGGAAAAATACTAAGATTTACCGATATCGACGATATTGTTGATGCCTCAGCAAGTTTGATTGAACAGAAGTTTGGTGCGGTTGAATATCTTACGATTACTAATCCGAAAGACGCTTGGCCGCCGGAAGTCCTGGCAAGTACACATTATACACTTGGACCAAAAACAATGAATACCATGGCAACAACCGAGCTGCTCACTGCACTTAGAGGTGGCGATGCTCTCGTTGATACCTACACGATTCCTGAGGATTATAAATACGCGCTTATCAAATTCAAAGGAATCAATATGAATCCAGAAAACGTCGATGATTTAGGGGATAACGTTGTTTTCTTTTCCGGCCCGATGCTTGATGATGTCCCTGCTCAACTTCAAAAATTTGAGGCATATGCAGGTGGCACGGCAATGGGCGGTGTCCCTGTCCGAGATTCAACTGGGAGAATAATAGAGGATATCACCTATAATGAGGCAGTGGTCTATGACAGAGGTGGTGTTACATACCAGGTCCTTGCAACACCGCAATGGCTTGCTACGAATCAAGGTCAGGTGAAAGTCGAGGTTACCATCGAAAAACTCAATGATTCCATCTATCCGATGATGAAAGGGCTTTCTTCCATCGCCCCCTATCTGACCGCTTACCACAAAGGACTAATTTACGGCAAACCAGAATTTGCCTTCGCGGCAAACGACGACACCCTCTACCTTGGGAAACCCTGCCCAGGGTTCTACATGCCTAGGCGTAATCCAAACCTCGTCCCAGCATCAAATGCCCACGTCTTCCGGATCCATGAGCAGATAAATGCTCTGCTCGCCGGCCTTGCAGATATAACGGTTGAAAAAACACAGGACCTTAAAATCCTCCGTGAGCATTACAAGACTAATCCGATCTATATCGCCCTTGTTGGGGACGGAACCGTCTTACCACAGATTATCTATAACTCCTCAATTGAGCCTGTATCAGTTGAGGATACGAGCTACTTCTGGGGAGGTGGTATCCCAAGTGACTTTATCTATGGGAACATAGACCCAAACCCTGGCGATTGGTCAAACCGTGCAAAAGACCTATATAGCGATAATGAGGATCATTTCCCGTATCAAGAAAACATAATCGGGCGGATCACTGGGTGGGATGTGCAGGATGCATCAGCATTAGTCGCACGAACGATATACTATAGCGAAATCGTCAATGACCTTGGGGATTGGAAGAATACCGCTGTCGTTCAGCTGGGTGGTGGGAATGATTTCCAAAAACCATTTTTACGGTATAAGCTCTTCGGCGAGATCCTTGGTATTGTTGCTCATGGGGATCCAATGAAAGTCACCACGGGTGCGTCGTACTTTAACGGCCTTGCTTTAACAGAAACAGTAGAATCCCTTGGATTTGATACAACGTATGTGCGGGAAAACGAAGCAGGTTTCCAAGGGTATAGCAACGAGGCAATCCAGAAACTTAAAACCGCGAATCTTCTGAATCGATTTTTGATGTCAAAGCGTCAGTTACGTACTGCAGTAGGTGAGCAGGTTGTCCGAGGAAAAGCATTGCAGGAAAACTCGAATTTTATTTTGGCAAATGCGCATGGACAGCAACATCTCTTCACCATGGGGGATGTTGGCGTAAACAGCCTTGGCCTTGGTCTTCCTAACGGGATACTTAATAAGATTCTGCAACAAGTATCCTCGATTTTTGGATATGGGCCGGGATATGCGCTATCCGATCATATGTATTATAACCCGAGAAACGTTGAAAACATGAATCTCGGTCCGTCTTTCCTATGGATTGAGAGCTGTATATGCGGTAAATTCGATGGGGTCTACCCCCCGCAAAGCATCACGCAAACATATCTGCATGCTGGATGTAATGTTATTGTCTCTTCGACAACTACATCAAATATCCCCGGTGGGTACTTGGAACCAAAGAACACATACTATGATTTTCCAGGGCAGGCCCTTATTCGCTCGATTCAATGGGCGATTAAGGCTCGACAGGGGATTTATCCTGATCAG
>MUGE01000219.1:0-3210 GCA_002900545.1 Thermoplasmata archaeon M11B2D
CCTGGTGATACCCTAAATGATGTGGTATTCTTACGTGACATGATTAAAAAAAAGCATCTGGAAAACATTGAACAATTCCAGGTGTTCACCCCAACGCCCATGACCCTGTCATCATGTATGTATTGGACGGGGTTAAACCCCTTTACAGGGGAAAAAATTGATGTCGTCTCCGATTTTCATACGAAGAAGAAGTTAAAACGTATCATGTTGGACTGTACGAAGAAGTAACAACCCAAGCCTATCAAACATCGTTTTGAATAAGCCGTTACAGTTTTTATTTTATCCGTTGAGCGATATCCATCTCCCGGCATTCTTTACAATGTTGCTTATCAGTCGGGCGTTCTTCGCTGGTTACCCACTCTGGATTTGTTCTCACATATACCGGAACCGCTTTACAATGAAGATGCCAATGGTAGATTAAACCACTTTTTTTCCAGTAGTATGTCATTTTATACTCCTCCAAAATACGTATTGTTTTTACGCTATTTGAACTTTTTTTACTTTATTTTTCTTCTATGGTTTAATATATGACAGATATTATACAGGGTCTTTGTTGGTGAGAAACAATGAATCAAAAACAAGTGTTAGAACGGTGGTTAAGACAGCTAAAGAAAAACGAGATTAGCCCTGATGCAATCGGTCTTGGTCCTGATAAAGAGCAGGCGTTGCGACATATAAGAGAAGAACTTGAAAAAATTACGGCGATGGAGAAAACACAGGCTTCATCAAATCCGTAAAAACCTTTTATTCGTATCGGAGAGCAACCACGGGATCCATTCTGGCTGCTTTCCTGGCTGGCCAGAGTCCTGCAGCAATACCGATAAGTATTCCGATAATAAATGCAATAATGAACCATTCTAACGCATAATTCAACTGAATAGTACCTGTGCTAAATGCACCACCAAGGTTCTGGATGTTTGTATTAAGCAGGTCAACGACAAACCAGCTTCCACTCGCACCAAAGACACATCCGATAATACCTCCAAACAAACCTATCACCGTTGATTGAAACAAAAACAAAAGTAAGATATCTCTCCGTTTCGCACCAATCGCCATCATCGTCCCTATCTCTCGTGTTCTTTCTGTGACTGTCGCATACATGATATTTGCGATTCCGACTCCTCCAATTAGCAGTGATATGAGGGCGATGGCAGTGATGTATGTTCGGATGACGCTCATCACTTGGTCAACACGCACAAGGATGTACTGTTGGGTGATTACCACAAAGTCGGTGTTTTGATCCTTATATTGATTCGCATCAGAGCCTCCACTATCCAGATACCGTAGTATTTGGTCTTGCGCCTCTTGTACGTGATCGGTGTCCTTTGCTTCTGCCAGCAGAATCGTATAGGCAATAACCCGTTTGAAAATGGTTCCGACATTCGAACCGAAATAGGTTGAATAGTACGGTTTTGTTGGACAGATAATCCCCGGTGTTGAAAGTGTATTAAACATACTCATTGTTGAACTCGGTTCAAGTATCCCTACTATTTTTGCTTCTAAGGTGATGCCATCAACACGTCGTAGAAAAATCGTGTCACCTACAAGTAATCGTTTGTTTTCTCCAAAGGTCTCTGCGACGTTTTGGGAGATTATTACCTCGTTTTTTCCCTCTTCAAACATCGTTCCTTCAGAGAGCTGTAAATTAAGGATTTCAAGCAGCGAAGGAGTACTAGCATACATCGCTTCTCCTGGTTGGGATTCCCATTTAAGCAACCCATCACGTATGAGAATCTTGTTCAACGGTACAATTCCAACTGGAGCTATTGTCTTGATTGCTGGTAATTGCTGGATTTTTTCTACATCATTGGTCGTAAAAACCGCTGATCGGACAGAGAGCTGGGGGACTGCCCCACCCGTTCCAGTACCAATAACCATCCCTGTTGGGTTGAAGATATTCCATTGTTCTGAAATAAAACCACTGACGGAATTCCCTGCTGTTGTGACCATGATGACAGAGGCGACACCCATGATGACTCCAATAAGTGTCAGCAACGTCCGAATTCTATACGACCTCATTGCATCAAGGGCCATGGCAAAGATATCTCGTATCATTGTTCCTCACTGAGCTTCCCATCAAGCATGGTGACGACCCGGTTTGCATAGCGTTTTAACGCGGCCGCATGTGTCACTAGCAAAATGGTTTTCCCTTCTTTGTTTAATGAAACGAGTAATTGCATGATTTGTTCACCGGTTTTTGAATCCAGGTTTCCTGTTGGTTCATCTGCGAGAATGATCGAAGGGTTGTTGCTGAGTGCTCGTGCGATTGCAATGCGTTGTTGTTGTCCACCTGATAGTTCTGCAGGGCGATGTGTCGCCCAGTTTGCTAGTCCTACTTTGGTGAGCAGGTCGGTTGCTCGTTGATCCCGGTCTGTTTTTTTTTCACCAAGAAAAACCATTGGAAGTGCGATATTTTTTACTGCATTCATGGTTGGAATGAGGTTGAATTTCTGGAAAATAAACCCAATCTTCCTTCCTCTGATTTCAGCTAATTGATTATCATTGACCGCTGATATGTTTTCTTTATCGATGATAACGGTTCCTGAGGTGGGGCGGTCTAAACAACCGATGATATTCATAAGGGTACTTTTACCTGAACCTGAGGGACCCATAATCGCGATAAAATCTTTTTTTTTTATTTGTACTGTCACATTGTTTAATGCTTTTAATTCTGTTTTTCCTGTTTTGTAGATTTTTGTTAATGATTCGATGTCGATTACATATTCTGGCATTACAGCTCCCCGTAGAAATTGTTCTATGGTACGTGTTTGGTTTTGTTTAAATAATGAGTAGTGGATTTTACTGGCATGGGAGGATTCAAGGAGCTTTCTATCGCTTTGATTTGATTGGTATTTTGTTGACTTGACATCTGGCTAGCGGGTCTCATCTTTTTTAGCTCCTCGATAGTTAGTTTATCTGTTTTGTTTAAAACCTCTTGTTGTACACTTATTGCCAAGGGCCTTTACAGTTCTTATCTAAAATAGTTTTCGGTTGTATTTCTCCCTTTAAAAACAGAGATATTGTACTGGTTTTTTACTTATATTAAAGAGAAAACATTTAAATGCTAGAGGTTGATAACAAACATAGGAGGTCTTATAAAATGAAAAAAGCTTTAATTGTAGGTAGCTTGTTGGCTGTTTTTCTTTTAATGATGTTGCCAACAGTGGCTGCAGAGGAAGCCAAAGTAGCACACGCCGCTGCAATATCACC
>MUGE01000220.1:0-3131 GCA_002900545.1 Thermoplasmata archaeon M11B2D
TTTATTTTTTACCACTTTTTTTCTACTGATTCAGCAAGAAAGCGTCATTTCAGCTTCGATGAATTTTTGTGTTATATGCATTTTCCCTAGATTATACTGACTCTTTTGTCGTTAAAAAATTCGCATTTCTTGTTAATATGAAATAGAATCGTTATAAATTATCTATAAGAAACCTATAAATATTCAGATTAAGTTTACTTGTCAAGGGGAAAAACTATGAAACTAAAACTCATTTCTTTTTGTATAGTGATAATCACTTGTACAAGCGCTATGTCGCTTTGTGCAAAACATTACGAGGGAGATCAAACCAAAAGAATCATATCAATGTCTGATACAGGATTTCTGGAGGTATTAAGCAATGACCTCTTACGGTACATTGAATTTAAAGATCCATCCATATCTCCTTTATTTGGCCCAGAACCAGGATATTATGACACCAGTGAATATTTCATTGGATCAGTAGCAGTTGGTGTTATTTTCCTAGAAAGTAATGGGTCGATTGATCCCAGTACAGAAAATTGGAGTACAACTGAAATAAACAATGTTCAGAGTCAGATTAATCAAGCGATGTCCTGGTGGAAAAACCAAAACCAATATGCTGGCATCAGTTATATCCTTGATGTTCACACAGCGGTTCCCACAAGTTACGAACCTATCATTCATCCCTCAGCAATGACCAATCCAACGTACGAGAAGCTCTGGGTCAGTGAAGCCATGGCATATCTTGGATATGGGTCAGGAGATTGGATGAAACGAACGAGGGATTATGTCAACGCGATGCGAGCAGCAAAAGGAACAGACTGGGCGTTTACAGTTTTTGTCGTTGACAGCAGTACCGACGTTGACGGGTGCTTCTCTGATGGGTACTTTGCGTACGCGTATTTGGGCGGTCCGTACATCGTGATGACGTACGATAACGATGGATGGGGGATTTCAGCGATGAACCAAGTGATGGCCCATGAGACCGGTCATATGTTCTGGGCGACCGATGAATATGATGGCTTGACTGAATTTAGCGGATACCTCAATGCCCCTGACATTGAGGGTTCTGGTTGTCTGATGGATACTAACGCTCTGATACTTTCCCCAGGGACAAAACTCCAAGTGGGATGGCGAGATACCGATAGTGATACAATTTTAGATATTATCGATACGAATCCAGAGACGGTACTAAATCCATATCCACAAAACCCGACACCTAATCAGATTCTGACATACACAGGGTCCGCTGCCGAAGTGCCTTACCCAAACAACAACCCTCAGCCGAGCAATGCTGGAAACGATGTCACGATTAATCATATCCTCTTTGTCTTCTATCGAATTGATAATGGCACATGGAATACTGCAACACCTAGTGACGGTCTGTATGATTCAGCGGTTGAGAATTATACATTTACCACACCGCCTCTAACACACGGGTCTCACCTCATAGAAGCGTTTGCAATCAACAATGTCTGGAACACAGATGTAACCCCGGCGTTTGAAACTATTATTATTGATACTCCTCCAACCACACCGACGATTTTGGGACCAACAAATGGAAAAATAAATCAACAGTACATGTACAATTGTTCAGCGAACGATATGGATGGTGACCCGATCTTTTACTGGATCGATTGGGGTGATGGTACAAACACCGGATGGCTTGGACCACTGCCACCGGGGGCTATGATGCAAGCAAACCACGCCTGGTCCACAAAAGGTACGTATACCGTTAAAGTAAAGGGGAAAGACGTCTTTGGCATGGAAAGTGGTTGGGCATCGCTGAGTGTGACGATGCCAAAGGAAATCGCATTTGAGGGTTACTTTTTGAAATATTTTCTTTGGTCACACCCGCTCGTCTCACATGTCCTTTCTTTTATTTCTGGTAGATTATTACCATCCTTTTACAAATAAAGGTGATTTCATAAAAGCAATTGTTGTGTACTTGTAAAATTTCATAAATAGGTTTAATAAGGAATGTTATATAGAAAAATCTACAGTGTACACATCAAGGTGAAGTAAAGATGGTAGGTCATAGGATGGTTTCCGAAAAAAAAACTAGTTTGGAAGATGCAGTTGCTATCGCTAAAAAGGGGACCCATTGTGGGATGTGCCGAATCGATTTTCTTGGAACTGGTCTTTGTCCGTCTGGGAGAAAACATGGATATTTGGCATACTGGCCGCAAGGCCGTATGGAGCTTGTAAAACATTTACACGAAGGAAGAATTAAACCGACAGAGAAACTTTTTGAGATAGCGAATTCGTGCTCTCTTTGCGGCATTTGTGACAAGCAATGTAATTTTGCGACACAATTACGACCTGAGAAGGTTGCACTGGCGTTAAAAGACTATGTCGCTACTCTTGATAAAAACGAGATTCAGAACACCCCTGAAGATGATATCGTCAAGGGGCTTCGTGCAATTGTTGGGAATGAATGGGCGACCAATGATCCAGTGATTATCTCTTCATACATCAGATCAATCATATCCCCTGACGCTCCCTTGGATTTTTATATCGTCATGCCAGAGAACACGGAGCAGGTATCAAAAATCATAAAATTCGCAAATACACATAACATCCCTTTTCTACCACGAAGCGGTGGCACTGCTTTATCAGTGGCGACACCAACCGTTCTTTCAAATGCAACCAATCTAGAACGTGGCATTGTCATTGACCTCTTGCGATTAAAAAAACTTCAGATTCATCTTGATAGTTCCACCGCAACGGTTGGTGCTGGGGTTACCTCTTTTGAACTCCAGAAGGAGGCATATGCACATAAATTAAGAGCCAATGTCGCAGAGGCAGGGGCTCATGTCTGTGCGAACATAGCGACGACAGGGATTGTCACAACCTGGGGGAATACCTATGGCTGTTTTGCTGATAATTTCATTGACCTCGAACTTGTCGATACCGAGGGAACCATCCGGCATCATCATGAATTGGAAATATCAAATCCCTATGCGACGGACAACGGATTTGCGAATATCTCGCTTAGTCCTCCCTATATCATTACGGAAGTCACCGTGAAGCTTTTCCCTATTTTCGATGACGAAGAGGCTGTCTTTGTCCCCTTTGATAATGTCAAGGACGCTTTGGAGATGGTCTTGGAGCTTGGGAGACGGCGGGTCGGGTTATCACTTGCTGTTCTT